>JADFRO010000212.1 GCA_022561255.1 Planctomycetota bacterium
AAGGTGACCGTAAACCGATCGAGTTGGGCATGTGTACGGGCGTCGACAAATCCGGGCGGCGGATTGGAGGCTACGATCTGTTCACCGGATGAGATCGTTCCGTAGCGCATAAAATCCCAACGGTTGACCGTGGGAAGCTGATCGCCGTTACAACCACCGTTGCCTTTGAAGCGTATCGAATGGAATTCGTCGCCTCCGGACTGCGTACCGCAGGTGAACAGTTGGCCATCAACGTAGAAGCAGTAATTCGCGCCGTCGAGGCTCTCGAAGCGAAACGTGCGGAAGACTCCGATCGGCAAGTCTGCGAGTACGTCTTCACCGTCGAACGACACAACGGCATCCCCCAAGAGGAATAGCTCCTGGCCGATCGATCGGTAGTCAATAAGGAACGATGCGTCGCAGAACGACTGGGTCTCGAATGTCTGATCCGACGCGAAGCGCCACTCCACCCACAGCGTCGGCGGCGGCGATATCGAAAAGGTGTAGCCGGCGAGGTCGGTAGCGCCGTCCCAGTCGAGCACGAAATGGCCGCTGTCCAGCGATTCGGAGCAACCCCCCTCACACGGATCGAGAATTTCCCATCCGGCCGATGCATCGTGGGGAAGTACGTCGCCGTCATAGCTATAGATCAGATCATCAGCCGATACGGATGCGTAAAGGCCCAGAACCAGAAAAAGGCCGAGTGATTTGTAACCCCACTCCCCCACCGCTTCCCCTTTCAGACGCCGTCAATCGACCACGGATTGTAACACAGATCAACATCCGACACCAAAAAATCACAGCCCCTGGGGTGGCACGGTACGACAAGCCGACCAACGCGGCGTATGCCCCGTTATCGGACGATCCGGGGCAAAGATCGATTGTCAACTAGCCGCTAAACGGAGGGACTGGTGGAGCAACGGCATGGGTTCGAATCCGGAACAGCAATCAGCGACCGCCGAGCAACGTAACACCGCTCGGGAGGACGCCCTAGGCCCCGGCATCAGCGTCTTCGCTCTGTTGTCGGATGGAAGCGTCGTCGAGGGGGTCGTTCGCGATCTCTCCGACGGCGGTGCCAAGATCGCCGGACCGACCGACGGTCTCACCACCGGCGCGGAAATCGACGTCATCTTTGTCATACAGGGCGACCAAAAGGTACGCTACCGCGGTGTTGTTCGTCACGTGGACAGCACCGGGCGGGAGTACGGCGTGGAGTTTCGTTCGCCGCCCGAGCAGATTGATCCGGAGTATCAACCGCAGGCTCAGTCGCCACAGCCACCGATCAATTTGATAGAAAAGTGTCCGCGATGCGAAAGCGTTATGGAACTCGGCTATCTGGTCGAGCACGGTCACATGTCCGGGCGACGCGAAGTGCTCACCGTGCCCCATTGGGCACCGGGCAGACCCGCTAAGAACACCGTCAGCATGAAGGGGACACCCAAGCCCCCACGACGAATGCGCGTCGACACCTATCGATGCTCAGGATGCGGCTACCTCGAGTCGTACGCAATCCGATCCGCCGAGTGACGATCCCTCGTTCGCAAATGGTCGGGTGACCTGAGCCGGCGAAGCGCCGTGATGCATTCGCCGCGTCGACCGGCCGGCGCCCAGCAGCGTCGGGGCGGGCCGAAGCACGCTCCATTGTCGCCGGCTATTTGGTTTCCAAGAGTCTCTTGACGGGCACCTTCCAAAACAGACCCCGCTCGCTAAGCACGACAACGGCGTCGTCGACGTAGCATATGCCCTCCGCCTGAGCGAACATGGCCCGGACGTAACGTGGTTTAACTGTCAGCATGTCCGTTTCTTTTTCGAACTTGTAAAACCACACGCCGCCATAGGTCAGCACGGCGAGTTCGTTCCGCTTCGACGAGTAGGCTACGTCGGTTACGTGTCCGGTGTTGTTCAAAATACCGACTCTTCGGGCGGTCATGATCTTGGTTTCGTCCAGTTTATCGAGGCAAAACACGGTGCCCCGCATGTCCATCGAGCGCACCTTCTTGATGAGGTAGAGCTTTCCCCCGAAAAGGAAGAACGCTTCGCAGTTATTCTTGCGGCCCTCGGGATAGCGGAAGGTATACACAGCCAAAGGCTGAACCACCTCCGCGTTTGGTTGGGGTTCGGCGATTTTGATGATCGTGACGAGCTCTCGCCTCGCCCTGTTGTTGCCCAGGTCGCCGATCAGCAGGTTTCCGTCATCATCGCGTAGGATCGCCTCCCAATCGACGGCGGTCGCGCCCTCGACCAGGACCGTTTGGATCACCTTCCCGTTTTCGTCAATCCTGAAGATTTCGCCCGGGTGGCCCGAGTCCTCGTGGGTCCAGTACTGCCCCGGTTGCGACGCGCGTACGATGCCCGATAGCTCCAAGTCCGGCGAGCCTTCTATGACGGTAGTGGGCAGGGATCTGAACACCTGGCCGACCGCCTCAGGTGTCGCCGATACGACCGTTAGGATCGCCGCGCAAATCGCAGAAGTCATTTTCGACACAACCATTGCCCTCTCACCGCTCACGGCGGCAACCAATCTTCCCGGTGCGGAACAATTTCGCGCGTAACCGGTTGAGCGTGCCATTCTCGCACGGCGGCGGTGAACGCGCGGGCACGCTTCGTTTCCATGACCATTCCCTGCCGGTTGGGGTTCCCCGACTTCCGAACGCATCGTCGCCCCGTTGTCCGTGTCGATTTGCCAGATCCGACGCCGGATTCTATACTCAGGTGACGTACCGTGCCACGCTCCACGGAACTTCATTTTGACGGGTAGACTCACTTGGACGTTCCTCCCAGTTTCGCTCAGTCGGACTTTCTTGACAGCATCCGTTTTTTCTTCGAGCAGGCGGTGGATCGGCCCTGGGTCACGCTGGTCGAATTGTTGCTCATCGGCGGCGTAGTCTACGCCATCCTGCGATCTCTCGAGGGCACACGCGGCGCCCGCTTGGTCCGCGCTGTCTTCACGATCCTTGGCGTCAGCTTCGCCATCGTTTGGCTGGTCGCCGAGCGCTTCGAGTTCGAGCGCATCAACGCGCTCTACCCCTATTTCATACTGGGCGTATTCCTTGTTTCTCTCGTGGCGTTTCAGGTTGAGGTGCGCCGCTTACTCCTTCGGTTGGGCGAGGGGGGGTGGCTGGGCCACTGGCTGGGCGAGTCCGAGGGCGTGATTGTCCCCATCATGACTGCCGTCGAAAGCCTCGCCCGGAAGAAAATCGGCGCGCTGATCGCGATCGAAAGACGCACCGAGGCCGGTGCGATCGCCGAGTCGGGCGTACAACTCGATGCGACCGTTACCGCTGAACTTCTCGAGACGATTTTTTGGCCGGGCAGCGCGCTGCACGACCTCGGCGTCTTGATCAGCCGCAATCGACTTCGGGCGGCAGGATGCCAATTCCCGCTGGCCGACTCCGGCGACGTCGATCGAAGTCTTGGCAGTCGCCACCGCGCCGCTGTGGGGATGAGCCTGGAGACCGACGCCGTGGTGGTGGTGGTCAGCGAGGAAACCGGAGCGATCTCTGTGGCTGTTCGGGGACGCCTGCATCGATCACTTTCCGGCGACGCGCTCCGAGCCATCCTGGCTGAGCAACTTGATCTGGATCTGCAGACGGTCGAAGCCGCTCAGCGAAACACCGCGCCACCGACGTCCAATCGGGAGGATAAGTCGTCCACCGGACTTTCGGTGACGGGTCAGACGCCGGCTGCCGACGCCGGGCATAAACTGGAACAGCAACAGCGCGAGGGTGGTAAAGATGGTGCAGGTCAGGCTGCTTAGCATGACAGCCGTCTTGACGGGGCTCATCTGGGCGAGCGCCGACAGATTGGTCAACGAGGTTGTTACGATCGACCTGACCCTGACGCCCGTGCCCGTAGCGTCCGCCTCCTCGATGGTTCTGGCGGCGGAACCCGGTCAAGATCGATTTGAGTTGCGCGTTTCGGGCCCGCGCAACATGGTCCAGTCGGCGCGCGCTCACGGCATGCTCAACATTCGACTACCTCTTTCCGATCGTCCTACCGGGTCGACCACCGTCGGGCTCGATCACGACACACTTCAGCCTCTGCTGACACAACGCTGGAGCGAGTTCTCAAAGTTGCGCATCGTTGACGTTACACCACCCATCATCAACGTAGTTGTGGACCATATGATCACAACGAACGTGGAGATTCGGGCGCAGAAACTCGCGCTCGCCTACGACGTCAATCCGCAACTGCAACGAGTGACGACGTTGTTGCGAATGCGCGAGAGTCAATTGCAGCTACAGCCACCCGGCCAGTCGTTTCAGATCGACATCGGGTCGGACGTCGAGCGGTTGTTACGAGAAAAGCCGTTTGGAAAAAGTGTCAGCGTGACCGTGCCTCTCGACGGTCGACCGTTTGGGCCCGACGCCGAATTCCAACCCTCAACGATCGAAGCGACCGCAACGGTTCGCGCCGTGCGCAGCGCCGAGCAAATTCCCACGGTGCCGGTACTCATCGCGCTAAGCTTCGCCAATATCGAACGACCTCTCCGCGCTCTGGACCGAGACGGGGCGCCGCTGAGCCTTGTAACGCGCACCATCGACGTGATCGGCTCGACCGAGGCGGTCGCTCGACTGGTCCGGGGCGAGACACGGGCGTATGGCATCATCCTGATCAAGGAGGAGGATCTCGAGCAGCTCGGTGTCTTGAGGCTCCTCGCCCCCGATTACCACCTGCCGCCCGGCGTGGAACTCGCCCACGCTCCCGACCCCATCGAATTGCAACTCGTTTCGCTGGCGGAGAACGCCTCTGTGCCCTAGGCGGGCGATAATTGCGCTGATTCGCACTTGACGCGAGCGGTCGACTCGGTAGGATTCCCGGTGCGGTGACGATGCGTGCGGGGAAACACCCGTTACCATTCCGAACACGGAAGTGAAGTCCGCACGGCCGATGGTAGTCGCAAGGCGAGAGTAGGTGATTGCCGCATTTTTTTAAATACCCGCTTCGGCGGGTATTTTTTGTGCGCCCATTCGATCGGCGGGTTCTTCGGCCCGGTGCGGACCGGACCTGCAGTCCGCGGCTGCGTCACGAGACATTTGCTCGGAGACGCTTTCCAGGGAGGTGTAGCATGTTTATTACGACCTTGATCAACCTGATTCTTCAAAGCATCATCCCGCTGATTCTTGAGTTCATTCTGGGACTTTTCACCGGGGGGACGACGACGTAGCGCGAACAGGTTCGCTATACGGCCAGCGACGCGATGATGTCGCAGCCGCGTTTGAGCTTGTCAACATCCGCAGCGTAGCTAATGCGGAAGTGGGTATCTCGCTCGCTGAAGACCTCTCCGGGAATCATCAGGAGCTTGCGCGTGATCGCCGAGTCGACAAAGGACGTCGCTGAGGCGAACCGGGCCGGTGCTTTTGCAAAAACGTAAAAGCCGCCCGACGGTCGAACGAACTCGACGACGCCCTTGAGTCGATCACAAATGAGGTCGCGCCGGTCCCGGTACGCTTCGATCTGTTCCGACATGTCGGTATCCATCGCGGCGAGCGCGCCGTACTGGGCCGGTTGTGGCGCGCACACGAAGGTGAATTGCTGTAACTTGGCCATCTCGGTGATCACGTCGGTGGGACCGGCTGCGTACCCCAGGCGCAGGCCCGTAAGTGCATAAGACTTGCCGTATCCGCGGAGTAGCACGGTACGCTCGGGAGCGTATTGCACCGGACTCGCCGCGGGTCCGTCGTAGGTCAACATGGTGTAGATTTCGTCGCTGACGATGAGCAGATTATGCTTCTTCGCCAGATCAG
>JADFRO010000213.1 GCA_022561255.1 Planctomycetota bacterium
CGTCCAGGCCGCCTCGGACTTCGGGTTGTTGGGTTTGGCCGGTCTGGTCGCGATGTTGATCGGCGGTTCCTTCGTAGTCTGCGGGTTACGCCGACCCCGACCCGCGTCGTCGGGAGCGAGCCAAGCTGACGCCCTCGACGCATCTCGCGCCCCATCTTCCCGAGCCGCGGGCTTTAGCCCGCGCGGTTCCTCTACGTCCGATGTCACTCGAACTCCGGCGGACGTGGAATCAGAACGCGGGATATTTTCTACACGCCACGTCGGGTGGACTGTGGCTTGGGGTATGACGCTTTTGCTCGTCGTCACGGCCGGGCGCGCGCCGCTGTTGGGCGTCAGCGATCCGAACTTCCTCTACTACTCGACGGTGGTGACCGCTCTGATCTGGCTGGGCGGTTTCACGGCGTTCGTTCGCGTCGGGCGAGACCGTCTACGAACCAGCGACGCGCTGGCGATGACGGCTACTGCCGTGGGTCTCTTTGCGTTTCTGCTGCACGAGACGATCAACTTCGCACTCTTCGTGCCAGCCACAGCCTACACGTTCTTCGTCGTGCTAGCCTGTGTGGTGTCCGCCCGCTTCGACGATGAAGGGTCCGAGCGAGTCGCGTCTCAGCCGTCGACCTGGCGGCGTTGGTTGCCCGCCGGCGTGAGCGCTACCGTGACTGTCGCCACGGTGTTGCTGATCGTAATGCCCGTCGTTTCATCGACTCGACACCTCGCCGAAGCAAGATCCGCGACAATTCTTCCTGCTGACGGACCGGTCGAAGCGTCGCCGGCAGATCGCGCCTTCCGAGCGGCCGCTTCAGCCGATCCGCTGGACCCAACGCCGCACGTGGAACGCGCCCGGTGGCTGATGGCCGTTGCGGGGCAGGTTCAGTCGCCTGATAGAGCCCACCAACTCGCAGCCGCCGAGGTCGAGGCCGCGCTGCTTCGTGACCCCTTCAATGCCGGACTCCATAGACTCAAGCGAGCGATCTTCCTCGAGCGTGCGCAGCACGACGGTTCGCACGAACACTATGCGCACGCCCTGGAGGCCGCAGAGGCCGCCCTGGCGCTCTATCCGCTCAACCCGGCTGGTCTGGTCACGCTCGGCGATACACAGCTCGTCGCCGGCGAGGCGCTCGATTCGCGGGAGCTTCTCCACGCGGCGATCGACAGTTACCAAAAGGCGATCGAGCTGGACGACAGTCGGCCAAGGTGGGAAACCATCCGGCGGTTTCGCTCGCGCGAGCTCGCAGGGGTTCAAGAGCAAATCGCTCGGGCGAAGCACCGCTTGCGGGAGATGCCCTAAATGTTACCGCTCCAGCACGATCCAGCGCTTGTGCTCATCAAGGCGGAAATGCAGGACGTCGAAGTCGCGTCGTCGCAGCTCGCTGTTCCTTCCGTCGATGCTGATGATCACCAGTCGTTCCCAGTCGATGGCGATGCGGCCGGTATCAATCGCGAAGCCGGTGGCGCTATTTGTCTTGACGGCGATCTTGTTTCGCCGTGGATCGAACGTTCCGGTCGTCCATCCGCCAGCCGTTCCGCTTCGCATACTCTCCGTGAACAACCAACGGCTCGAGTCTGGTTCATTGGCGCGCACGTTTATTGAGCCGTTGCGTTCGCGCCCTTGTGAAGGGGATCGGCTGCGGCGCGCCGCGGTCAGGGTCATGCGTTGTCGAGGGTTTCGCCGGCTGATGGCATGCGGAAAGCGCGACGAGCGCCGCGCCCATAACCGTCAATCCCGTACCCCGCGCCAACGGCTTCATGTTCAAGCTCCCATGCGCCCGGTGCCGCTACAGCGATCGCATCAGTGTATCGATCCCCTGCACTGGCGGCGTGTTACCACAACCACAATACCGCTGTGCCCTCAACGTTGCAAAGCCCGCAGGCATGAGTTACCGTCCACGACTACCTGAGCCACGGGCTTCAGCCCGCGCGATGGTCCCAGGGGCAACGATGCTACGAGCTTTCGTGACCCCGCGCAGGTTGAAGCCTGCGGCTCGGGAACGACGGGATAGCTGTACGACTTACGCGGCTCAGTACTAGCGTTTCCGAAAAGGTTCTACGAGTTTCTACTGCACCGTGTTGCGGACGGTTTCAGCGTTCCGAGCCGCGACCGTGAGGGAGCGGACAAGCGGGAATGTGGTACAACCTTTCTAGAAACGGCACGAGCATTGTCTGAGGTCATGGTTCCACCAGAGGGGGGCGCACGGTGACGAAGAGCGTTACGCAGGGTCAAACGATCCGCTCCACGACGATTCTTTCCGTTCGACGGGGGCAGCGCGTCGCTATCGGCGGCGACGGGCAGGTTTCCATCGGCGATGCCACCATCAAGCACGACGCCCGCAAGATTCGCGCTCTGGGCGACGGCAACGTCCTGTGCGGATTCGCCGGGTCAGCCGCTGACGCCTTCGCCCTGCTCGAGCGGTTCGAGAGCAAGCTCGAAGAGTACAAGGACAACGTACGGCGTGCCGCGATCGAGCTGGCCAAGGAGTGGCGTACGGATCGGGCGCTGCGGCGACTCGAGTCGCTTCTCGTGGTCGTCTCAAAGGATGTGACGCTGATGATCGGCGGATCGGGCGACGTGATCGAGCCGACGGATGGAGTGATCGGTATCGGCTCCGGCGGCATGTACGCCGCAGCCGCCGCCCGCGCGTTGATCGCCCATACGGAGCTGCCTCCGGAAAAGATCGTCGATCAATCGCTACGCATCGCAGCGGACATCTGCGTCTATACCAACGATTGCATCCTCGTGGAGACGCTGAGCTAGAGCATTCTCCGAAATCGCGCGGCGAAACCGCCCGTTCATCCCCCCCTTTGCCAAGGCGGGAAACAGGCGGGTCGAGCGATACACAAAAACAGGAATTGCTCGACGCTCATCGGCCCCTCGGACGGTTTTCAAGAAGAGGTTCGTGGCAGAAATGGAAGACCTGACACCGCAGCAAATCGTCGAGGCGCTCGACAAATACATCATCGGCCAGGGTGCCGCCAAGCGCGCCGCTGCCGTCGCGATCCGCAATCGCTGGCGCCGGCGACAGTTGCCGGAAGACATTCGGGAGGATGTGGGGCCGGCCAACATGATCCTGATCGGGCGAACGGGCGTAGGCAAGACCGAGATCGCCCGCCGGCTCGCCACGTTGGTTAACGCCCCGTTTATCAAGGTCGAAGCGACCAAATACACCGAAGTAGGATACCACGGCCGCGACGTGGAAAGCATGATTCGCGACCTGGTCGAGCTCTCCATTCGTATCGTTCGCGACGAGCAGCGGAAGGTCGTCGAGTCCGAGGCCCAGCGCCTCACCGAGGAGCAACTGATCGACATCCTCCTGCCAGCTACCGGTTACGACGGGGATCAAGATCAAGCTGATACGGACGCGGCAGAGCGACGTCGACGCAGTCGTGAGAAACTTCGCGTCCAACTTCGCAGCGAGGATTTGGAAGATCGCGTGGTCGAACTGACAATCGAGACCAAGGGGACGCCGATCGGTCTTATGGCCACGTTCGGGATGGACCAGATCGATCCCGACCTTCAAGGCCTTATGGAGCGGCTGGTTCCACCACAGTCAAAGACGCGTTCGGTGACGATTAGAGAAGCACGCAAGATCGTTTTCGATCAGCAGTGCGACAAACTGATCGATCAAGAGAAGGCGACGGAGATCGCACTGCGGCGGACCGAGGAAAGCGGGATCGTTTTTCTTGACGAGCTCGACAAGCTGGCCTCTTCGGACCAAGTGCATGGCCCCGACATTTCACGTCAGGGTGTTCAACGAGACCTGCTGCCGATTATCGAGGGGTGTTCGGTCAACACGCGGTACGGACCGGTTCGCACGGACCACATTCTGTTCATCGCCGCCGGAGCGTTTCACAACTGCAAGCCGAGTGATTTAATGCCCGAGTTGCAGGGGCGACTTCCGATCCGTGTCCAACTCGACGATCTCACGAAAGACGATTTCGTTCGCATTCTCACCGAACCGACCAACGCGCTAACCAAACAACAGGTCGCGTTGCTAGCCACCGAGGGCGTGTTCATAGAGTTTACAGACGACGCTATCGCCGCACTCGCCGACGTGGCGTTCAAGATCAACGAGTCGATCGACAACATCGGCGCCCGCCGGCTCATGACCGTGATGGAACGCCTGATGGAACAGATCAGCTTCGACGCACCGCAGCGTCGCGGTGAAACCATCCGCATCGACGAAGCGTACGTCACCGAGCGACTCGCCGAGATCAGCAAGGACGCGGACCTCAGCCGATTCATTCTCTAGGCTGCCGCGACCCACCGGTGCCTAATCCTGAGGCCAAAACGCCGTTTAATCGGCAAAAACGCTGTTGTTATCGGTCCATGGGCTGGTGTGTCGTGCCACTGAAGAGCGATGTTCCACGATCTCGGGAGTTTCCTAAGTTGGGCGCTGGCGTTCGTCGATCACGCCGCGTAGGATGGCTGGTCTGCCGAGTTTGGGCTGCGGACGCCGACGTGACGGCCGTGGAGCTCGGTGGTTGTGTTGTGAAGTGACGTTTGGATTGGAGTTTTCGTGATCAAAGTTCGGCCTCGCGGCAATGAGTCGGTACAGCAGATGCTTAAGAGGTTCAAGCGTCTTTGTCAGCGTGAGGGGTTGATCCGTGACATGAAACGCCACAGTTACTACGAGAAGCCCTCCGAACGAAAGCGCCGTCAGTCGCGTAAGGCCGTTCGCAAGATCGAAAAGACGGAAACGCGGCCGCGTAAATAAATAGGCGTTTCCGCCGCACAGCAAGCCCCCCACCGGATGTCGACGACCCGTCGTCGTCCGGTTTTCTTATGCACACATCGTCGAAGTTCAGCATCTCACAGGCGCGGGGTTGGTGTCGCCGCAGGTTCGTATCGCGGCGAGGGCGATGCGTCTTCGCGTCGCGCGTGACGAAGCGGATCGGGCAGAGTACATTGTCCGCTTCTTGGTCCGCTTCCTGGCGGGTTGCGATTGCGTTGCGAGGCTGCGTATGATCCAGCAGAAGGTCGCGCTTATAACGGGTGGATCGCGCGGGATCGGGCGGGCGATATGTCTTGAGGTCGCCCGGGAAGGCTACGCGATTCTCGTCAACTACAACGAAAACCTCGGAGCGGCCGAGGAAACGCGTGAGCTGATCCAGCAGCTCGGCGCTACGGTCGAGATTTGTCAGGCTGACGTCTCCGCCCGTTCCCATCGGGATCTGCTCGTGGATTTCACGCTGGAGCGGTTCGGCCGAATCGATTTGCTGGTCAACAGCGCGGGCATCGCTCCGGACGTTCGCAAGGACATCCTCGAAACCGACGGCGACACGTTCGATCGAATTCTCAGCACCAACCTTCGCGCACCCTACTTTCTGACCCAGCGCGTCGCCCGAGAGATGATCGCCCTGATCGAGTCCAAGGCTATCGACGGCGGCGCGATCATCAACATTTCATCGCTTCGGTCGTACACGGCCGCAAAGAACTACGGGGAATACTGTGTCAGCAAGGCCGGTTTGAGCATGGTGACGAAGCTGTTTGCCGTGCGTTTGGCCGAGTACGGGATCAACGTCTACGAGATCAGCCCCGGCATCATCGAGACGGACATGACGTCGGACGACTCCGTCCGTGAGCATTACAACGCCAAGTTGGCGGCGGGCCTGACGCCGATCAACCGATGGGGCAAGCCCGTCGAAGTCGGCCTCGCCGTGGCGGCGATCGCTCGCGGTCAATTCCCTTTCAGCACCGGCGCCGTATTCG
>JADFRO010000214.1 GCA_022561255.1 Planctomycetota bacterium
CCGGTTCCGGGAGTGTTGATCGAGGCCGACAGAGACGTCGTTGCATCTGCGTTGATCAGATCGACCACGTCTTGAAGCGTTCGCGCGCTGCTAAAGTCGATCGACGTCGTTTGATTCGAACCGTCCGTGAAAGAAACGGTGCCGACCTCAACGCCCGACCCCCCATTTAGGGATCGAAGCATTACCGTATTGAGTCCGCCCACGAGCGATCGTGACCGGAACGCGTTGTTCGTGGAAAATGTCGCTTCCTCCAGTCCCAAGTCCGCAGCGGCGTAGGAGATGCCGTTGACCGCATCGTTGCCGGCTGTGATTGTAACCTGATTGTCAAACCCCAGGGCACGCAGAACGATCCCCTTCCCGTCATCCGACAGTGAAGCCTCCACGAGGGAATCGTTTCCACTAGCGAAGTTGATCGCGCGGATCAGATCGCCGAGGGTGACCATCCTATAGATGTCCTGCCCGTTGATCGTGTCGTCCGCGACGTCGGATTCGATCCCCAGATCCTTCGCCGCCTGTCCCGATATGTCTTCGATCTTGAAGTTTTGTATCACAGATTCGGGAACGTCGGTCGTGTCGGTCACGAGAATGCGCGAGTTCACCGTTGTCGCCGAAACGGAAACGTCAGCCTCGTTGATCGCCTCGATGACGTCGCGGATCGTCCGGGCTTCAGTCAGATCGACCTCCGCCGACGCGCCGGATCGGTCCGTTATGCGTATGACGCCCAATCGCACACCGTTGCCGTCGTTGACCGCTCGCAGATCGGTATCCAACCCAAGCACGTCCGTAAGGGAAACGCCGAAGTCACCGTAGCTCGTCGAAAACGCGAGATCACTGCTTTGCGCACCCTGGCGAAATCGGTCCACGCCGTTGCCGTCGTTGAGTGATGAAAGGAGCATCGACATCGACAAACGAAGTACGTCGGCACCATCAATGCGCCCGGCGGCGACGTTCGCCGCGATCCCCAAGTCGTTGGCCATGGTTCCGCCGTCTAGGTCCGCAACGACGAGATTCTCCGTTCCCCCGCTAAGATCCTCAAGGACGATCCGGTCGCCCACCGCGCCGTTGGACGCGATTCCCGTAACGCTCGCGCGAATCTGGATGTCACCATTGGTGTTGATCGCTTCCAGGACGTCCTGGACCGTAAAGGCACGCGACAGATCGATGTCTGCCGAAGCGCCGCTGCGATCGGTTATGCGAATTGTTCCGCGCTGCACACCGCGTCCACCGTTCAGCGCGTCCAGGTCCGTTCCCTGATTCACACGCCCGCGACCTACCTCGATCGAAAACGTTCCCGTTCCGATAGACGTCCGACTGGGATCAGCGAATCCGCTACTCACCATCGCGTGGGTCGCAACCAGCGAGTGGACCCGAAGCGTCACGCTTCCGATTGTGGCGTTCTTTCCGGCGGTAGCGCTTATGATGCTCTCGTTCGTGCTCGTCGCGTTGAACCGATTGAAGAAGGCTATACTGTTGAAGTTCGTCGCGGCGTTGCGGATCGCTAGCAGTTGGGCGGAGAGTCCGACAAAGGCCGTTCGCTGGATGTCGATCCCCTGAACGCGCCTTTGGAGTAACGTGATCGGCCTCGCCTCGAGCGCCATCAGTTGATTGATGAGCTCAGCCGTGTTGATCCCGGAGATCAGCCCGATGCCCGTCGAGATTCCACTCATAACAATCGTTCCTCAAACCATCCCGCTCGGGTCATGCGTTCAACCTACCCTCACGCCGCCCTCGCTCATCATTTATCGGCCGTTGCGAATGTGATACTCAAGCGGTCCCAGCGGTACCACGGCGCTGTAGACACGACGGCGGCTCGCGGAATCAGCTATCCCAGCAGCGACAGGACGAGGTTGGGAATGGAGTTGGCGATTTGCAGCGCTCTCTGCGTGCTTTGGACGAGGATCTGCGCCCGCGTGAGGGCGGATATTTCGACGGCCATGTCCGCGTCACGAATGAGCGACTCGGAGGCGGTGACGTTTTCGAGCGTGATCGATTGAGCGTTGATCGCGGGATCGATTTCGTTGCGTTGAATGTTGCCCAGTCGGCCCCGATGCGACGCCACTTGGCTGATCGCCTCGGTGACGATCGCCTGAGCTCTGCTGAAGTTCTTGCTCGCCAGGTCGTTCGCAAGACCCGAGCGCAGGGAGTAAAGCAACCCCCCTGCCCGCGTCCCGAGTTGCGTGGTGCGAACGGAGTTCAGTCCGACGAAAATCTGCCCGTTCGGGTTGATTTCGGGGGTGATCTGAAACACCGCTCCGCCCCCGGTGATGTTGAAACTCGCGGACGACAAGGTTTGGCCAAATAACGGCGTGAGGTAAAGTCGAGCGTCGAGCCCTCCCGCTCGTACGTCCGCGACCAATCCTCGGACGGATGTCGGCTGCCCGTCGATCAAAACACCGGCGTCCTGGCCAACGTCGCGCACTTCGTTCAGAGCGTTGGCACTGCTGATGAAGTTCCCGCCGATCGGTTCAATCGAGACGAACGCATCGGACCCGAACGTCGTGCTGTTAAGAAGTAGCGCGCTTGCGGCTGTACCGACGCCAACGGCCGACACGACCGCGGATACGCCCGTGGTCACGGTAAACGTGTTTACCGCCGCCGCAATTTCGCTCAGCGTAGTTCCCGATCCGAAGCTGATCAACTCAGACCCCAGCACTCCGCGCAACTCGATCGTCGACGCCGATGTTGTCGATGTTCCCGTTGTGTTGGTTCCGGAAAAACTGATACCGGCTGTCTGGGCGGATTGCGTTACTTTGACGCCGACCACCCTCCCCCCCGCCTGCGGCATGCGCGCGGAGAACACCGAGACCTGGCTGAACGCTGCCGTGGAAATCGACGACAGATGGTAACCCTGACTTCCGTCGAGAAGCTTCCTGCCGGCGAAGGCGGTGTTGTTGGCGATGCGGTCGATGCTCGAAAGAATCGAATCGATCTGAAGCTGGTTGGCGTTGACTTCCGCAACCGAAAGACCGGCCTCGTTCGCTGAGGAGACCACCAAAGACTGAAGGTCCAGAAGCAGCGCCGAGGTCTCGTTGAGGGCGCCCTCCGCGGTGGCGATGACGTTGTTGGCCCGCGACGAATTCTCGATCGCCTGCTGCAGACCGCGCATCTCAAACCGCAGGCGCTCTGAGGCGATCAGCCCAGCCGGATCGTCACGACCACGGTTGATCTGCAGTCCCGAACTGAGACGCTCGAGGCGAAGGTTCAGGTCGGTCTGATTACGCCCCAGCATGCGTATCGCACGCAGTGCGGGGATGTTCGTATTGATGCGGCTCATCACGTCGTCCTTGACGTTGCCGGGCACCGCCACGCAAGTGGGGCATCCCCGGTCGCACCACCTTGTGCGATCTGGTGACTGATACGCCCGCATGCGGCGGGAGCGCACAACTCTTCCGCCCGGTTTGTCGGCGGATGATCGGACCTTCTTTAATTCCCCGGGTTGCGCAGCCGCAATGGCAAGATCGTGCCGGAGGGGGGTTGCGTCATCCGATCACGGGGGGACGCAAAAAAACCGCGACGGCGTAACGCCATCGCGGTTGATACTTCAGTCAAAACTCGCTGTTACCGTCGACCTACCCGAGCAGGGCCAACGCGTTTTGCGGCTGAGCGTTGGCGAGCTGCAAGACCGACGTCGACGAACTCACGAGTATCTGAGCACGCGTCAGGTTCGACGTCTCCAAAGCGAAGTCGGCGTCACGGATGGCACTTTCCGCAGCGGTCACGTTCTCTCGGGCAATCTGCAGCGAGTTGATCGTCGTAGAGAGCGTATCCTTTTGGAACGCTCCGAGTCGACCCCGCAGACTTGCGACTTCATTGATCGCCGCGCGAACGATCCGCTGAGCTGTGGCGAAATTCTTCTTGGAGAGGTCGTTCGCCAAGCCCGACTTGAGCGTGGTGAGGAATCCAACGGACGCATTTCCTAGCTTGGCCGCCGAAAGCTCTTCGATGCCGATGGTTTCCTGTCCCGAAAGTCCGACGGTCGGCGAGATGGAGAAGATCGCTCCGCCTCCGGTGACTTCAAACGACGTCGTTCCACCAGCCACGCTGCCGAAGGCCGACGTGAGCGTCATATCCGCAGAAAGCGTCCCCGCTCGAACCGAGACATCCAAGCCGTTAACGATCGCGCTGGCGCCGTTTACCGTAACGGTTCCATTGGCTCCGAAGTCCTTGACGTCCGCCGCTTGAGACACGAACGCCGTTGTGGCATTTTCCAGTACGGAGATGGACACAAACGCATCGGCTCCGTAGGTTGTGCTCTGAAAGACGACGGACGTGGAGCCGCCGCTCGCGGCCGACGCCGTGGCGGACACGCCCGTCAAATCCTTCGAAGCGTTAACCGCTGACACGATGTTCGCCGCCGTGGCACCCGAAGCGAAGCTGATGGTGTCGGCTCCGAAGTTTCCGCGGACCTGAATCGTGGTCGCGGCCGCAAGTGTTCCGTTCAACGGGTTGGCGCCTGCTCCCGTCGTTCCTGCCCCCACCGCGCTAACGATAGCGACCTCGGACCTCGTGACGACGGTCAGGTTGACCGTCCGGAACGAGCCAGCAGGAATCTTGGCTGAGTTGATCTGAACGGCGTCCAGGTGGTTTACGGACGCGCCTGTCGCTTCAGTGATGTTGATGCCCGACGTTGTGAACGCGAACGCGCCGTTGAGGAGTTTCTTGTTGCCGAAGGCTGTTGCCTGCGCGAGACGGTCGATCGATTGGAGGATCGAGTCGATTTGCAACTGATTCGCCGCGATCTCCTCCGGCGTCACACCGGCCTCGTTCGCTGACTGGTCTACGAGGTTCTCGAGGCCCAGCAGCAGCGAACTAATCTCCTGCAACCCACCCTCCGCGACGGCCACGATCGTGTCCGCCCGCACGGCATTGTCGATGGCCGTCGAGATCGCGCGGATGCTCGACCGAAGCGTCTCGGACGCGATCAAACCAGCCGGATCATCCCGGCCGCTGTTGATGCGCAGACCCGAACTGAGTCGTTGAAGTGCCGTGTTCAAGGACCTGTTGTTGATGCCCAGGGAGCGCTGTGCGATCAGCGACTGAACGTTTGTATTGATCCGAGTCATTCTGGTTCGTGCCTCCAAAAGCGCCGTGAAACTCGCGTGCCTGCGAAGCCTGTCCCTCTTCGTCGACGGCTTGTCTCACGGAACCACGCGACCGGTTTACTTACCGGCCCAGGGCTCGTTCCCTGCTTTGCGAAACGTATTGTCGCGAATCGCCACGACATCCGACCATATCGTTTTGCCCCGTACACCTACGCCTCCCGGCGGTCCGTCCGTTTGCTTCAACCCGACCGTCTGCCAGCCGCTGCCCGGTCGCTGTAAGAGTGGACCAATAAAGCGGCTATTTGACATCTGAAACAATCGTCGCGCCGATAATCGGCCTTTAGTACATTCGGACCCCAGATTCGGACCGGTCGACTTGCGACGCCCACGCCCGACGCCCTTCTTGAGCCGATAACCTCGATCGCCCCTTCGCGAACCCGGAGGACACACGTTTTACCGGACAACAACGCCAGCCTTCTCGACGCCGACCCGCGAAAATTTTTATCGCCCATAGCCGTTGCAAAGAGATTTCCAAGGCGTTCGCCCCAACGACTGCGCCGGCTGAGTTTATCTAGAGCACTTAACACTCAGGCCTGGCGCGTTGTGAGTTTTGGTTGTATGTTTTCAAGCTGTCCAGCATGGAGGCTTGAGATGAAAGCAT
>JADFRO010000004.1 GCA_022561255.1 Planctomycetota bacterium
CAGATCGAGTTCGTGGGGAGTAACGACTTGTGCGCGAACGCCTTTCCGATTGGCAACGGCTCCTTTGTATTCAGCACCTTCGGCATGACGACGGACGGGCCGGACGAACCAAGTTCATGTGACTCGTTCGGGGATACGCAGGTCCAGTCGGACATCTGGTATTGCTACACAGCCCCTTGCAGAGGCGAGGCGATCATCAGCCTTTGCGGCAGCGACTACGATACGAAAATGGCGGTCTATTCCGGTTGCGATTGCCCGACGGCGGATCCGATCGCCTGCAGCGACGACGACTGCGGAACAGGCGTGGGCGCCGTCGATTCTCGGGTGACCATCAGCGCCGTCGAAGGTCAGCAGTACATGGTCCGCATCGGTGGATTCCTCGGTGAGCAGGGTGGCGGACGAATATTGATCAGTTGCGGCGTCGACGTCTGCGCCGATGCGACGGGAGACTGCTTAGCCGAGGGGGGGCTGGGCGAACCGGGCTGCGGCGATGGTGCGTGCTGCGACACCACATGTGAAGCGGACCGGTATTGTTGTGACGTCGAGTGGGATTCGTCTTGTGCCTCTGAAGCTGAGGGACTTTGTGACGGCAGTTTTTCGGCGTGCGAAACTTCCACGGATACCTGCGGTTCGGTCAACAGCACGAGCGGATGCTCGAACACAAATTGCTGCAACACGGTCTGCGTAGCAGATACGTTCTGCTGTGTGACGTCCTGGGACGAAACCTGCGTGGACGAGGCCAACTCCATGTGTCTGCTGACGTGCGGCGGACGCTCGGGGGACTGCTTCTCCGAACACGAGGATCCGGGATGCAACAGTATTTCCTGCTGCGAGATCATCTGTCCGGACGATCCGTTCTGTTGCAGCACCACGTGGGACGCCGACTGCGCCGCAGCCGCGGGAGAGCTTTGTCAGTAAGAGCGGTGCGTATCACGCCGACTGGAACGTTTCGCGGTTCTTCGGTAGTGGATGGGTGCCCCAATCTTGCGGAGCAAGGGTGGGGGATGGATGGACCCCCCTGTAGTCCCCCCTTGGCAAGGGGGGACGAAAATGGGACAACTTCCGCACAGAAGGGATGAAAGCAGGACAACCTTTCTGGAAAGGGCATCGGGCCGTCAGGTCGGCGGAGCGCCAAGTCGGCGCACGCGGGCGTTCGGGGTCTTGTTGAACCAAGCCGGGCGAGCTGTGTTCGCCTCGGTTTCCCAGAATTAGCTTGCGGCGGGCGGAGCTCGCTACACCCCAAATGACGGATCAGAAAAAAATCAGCGTCCTGTTTCTTTGCACCGGCAACTCCTGTCGATCGCAGATGGCGGAGGCTATCTTGCATCACCTGGGCGGCGATCGATTCGAATCGCTAAGTGCGGGCTCCCGGCCGGCTGGCTTTGTTCATCCGCTTGCGATCGATGCGATGGAGCAACTCGACATCGCGCTGAACAGCACAACCTCGAAAAGTTGGGATGAGTTCGCCGCCAGGCCGGTCGACGTCGTTATAACAGTCTGCGACGCTGCGGCGGCTGAGGTTTGTCCGGTTTGGCCGGGCAGTCCGATCAAGGCGCATTGGTCGCTGGCTGATCCGGCATACCATCCGGGGACGGACGAGGAGCGATTGAGCTTCGCCCTACTCGTCGCCGAACGACTCAAGACGAAAATCCAGGCGATGGTCGAGCTCGATTGGTCCTCGGGGCCCGTTGCGCTGGCTGACCGACTCGCCTTTCTTGGACAAATCTAACCACACAAGCACGCGCCGTTGCAAGCCGTCAAGAAG
Organism: Planctomycetota bacterium; assembly: GCA_022561255.1. Lineage (GTDB taxonomy): Bacteria > Planctomycetota > Phycisphaerae > UBA1845 > UBA1845 > JAJRUK01. The sequence continues at coordinate 1,766 of JADFRO010000004.1, forward strand.
CCTCAGAGTCCGCTAGAAGTTTGCGTAACAACTCGGCGTAGGACCGGCACACATCCTCGGTACACTGCGACTCAAATAGGCCGATGGACACGCGGGCGGGTCCGAATTGCTGATCCGCGATGAGCAATCGAGCGGCCAGCCCGAGCGTCCAGGGGATGCCGGGACGATCGAGACCGAAGCGCTTAAGCGCCGCGAGCAGCCACTCACGCGCGTCTAGCGTTGCACCACGATCCTCGCACAGCGCGTCCACACGATCGACAGCCCGCTGGTAACGTCCGTCGCTGAGCGCGACGAACGCACGGGAGGCGAGTTTCATGGCGTCGTCGGCTTCATCTCGCAGAAACCGGATCATGTCCAGGTTGGTGGTTAGCCGAGCGTTGCTGGGCATATGCGCAAGCAAGCCCAGGAGTCGTCGTTCGCTCGCGTCGTAGGCCGCGAGCGTCGACGCTTCGATGTCGAGTTCCGTCAAGGCGATGATCGCTTCGATGTCGAACCGGTTGTTGGCGAGCACTTTCTCGTAGGTGTTGCGGGCGTCGTCGAGGCGCTCGAGTCTGCGGTAGACGGACGCGAGCCCGCGGAACGTGGGGTTGTCTTGCGGCGCCTTCTCGACGGCCTCCTCAAACCAGGGTAGCGCTTCCTCGTAGCGGCTCAACTCTTCGTATGCCTGGGCGAGGCGGTAGGCGGCGAGTCCGTCCATCTGGTCGATCGTATACGCTTGATGAAGATGTTGTAGGCCGGCGGCCGCATCGCCTTGCTTCACCTCGGTCATGCCCCATAGCTGAAACGCGCCGCTCCGCACGCTCGGCGCGTCGTGGACGAGTTCCCGCTTAGCGCACTGAATCGCGCGGTCGTAATCGCCGGCGCGTTGGTAGCTCCAGCCCAAGCGCTCCCATACGCGCGGAACGTCGGGAAAGAGCATCGTGATGCGTTCCGTCTTCTTTAGCGGTGTTGTGTACGCTCGGGCGATCGGCCAAGAGACACCGATTAACACACAGACGGTAACAATCGCAAGCGAAACACCAAAGGCACGCGGTACGGTCGAAAGCCCGCGGTCGCGCCGCCGGTTGTGTGCGGCAACGAGAATGGTCACAAGAAACCAGGCCAACCCGATGATCGGCAGGTACATGTAGCGATCGGCCGCCAGGATGTTGCGCGCGGGAAAGAAGGGCAACGTGTCGCCGATTCCCACAAGAAACCAAAGCGCCGCCCAGCGGCATGCACGAGACCGCCACGCGAACCAGGCGATGATCGCCAAACCGGAAAGGGCTACGACCGCCGCGCGGATGCTGTCGGAATCAAAGAAGTTGACGTGCGGCGGCGTGGGATAGTAGCTGCAAAGTCCAGCCGGCCAAAGGAAATGCTCGAAGTAAAACGCCAGTGCCATCAGCACGCGAACGCTGCTCGGACCGTGAAGTGACTCAGCCCCGCCGGAGAACAGATCCGCTGCGGCGGTGGACCATAGGTTCACGCCCACGAACACGGCGACGGTGGCTGCACAGGGCAGCCAGATCGACCAGAATCGTCGATCGAGCCGCCGCGCGCTGACCATCGCAACGATCCAGAGGAGAATCGGTAGCCCGGCGCGGACCTTGCTGATGGCGCAAAAAAGAGTGAAGAGGATGCAGAGCACCGCCGACGTGTACCGTCCGCGGTTCAGCCATCGATGAAACGAAAGCATGGAGACCAGGGCGAACAGTGTCGACAGCAACATCATTCGGCCATTGATCCACGAAACGACCTCGACCTGAAACGGATGCACCGCGAACAACAGCGCCACCCACGCCGCCACGGTCCATGCGGATTCGTCGGACGCCGCGCGACCTCCCTCGGCGCCGGAAGGATCACGCCGCCCGGAATCGGCAGCCTGAACGTCACGTCCCAATCGAAAGACAACGAGTGCAACCAGCACTGAGTTGAGGGCATGAAGCCACATGTTGGTCAGGTGGAAGAGCCACGCTCCCTGCTCGACCGACGCGTCAAAAAGACCGAACCACTCCGCGACGACGAACTCCAACTGAAAGCTCACCAGCGGTAGCGGCTGATAGAGGTCTCGGTGAACGATCCCGAACAGCTCGACGGTGTGCGCGATCGAGGGATGGTTTACGAGGATGTGGTCTAGCACCAGACGATGATCGTCTCCGCCGACGAACCGGCCGTCGATCGCGGGCCACGCCATGACCATGGCGACGCCGGCGACGAGAATCAGCCAGCCGATCCGTCGCCACGTCCGGCGGCGCACGTCGTCGTGAGAAATATCGTTCATCCACACGGTTCCGATGGGTAAGATCGCAGGCCGAAAAGACGCTCTGACGCCGATCGATTGTAACGCGGACGTAAGAAGGCAGCCACGTGGCTACGAGGGTTGTGGGCCTGCCCAGTTTTGGAAACAATGCATCACCGCGGCGCGAGCACGTGCCCGGCGGTAGTGGCGATTGGAATTCAACCAAGGAGCGATTCATGGCTAGCGCAAAGGACGTCCTGTTGGCGCAGTTGGGCACAGGTGCTTACCTGTTTGACAAGTTCACCGCAGACCTCTCGGACGAGGAATATTTCAAGGTGCCCGTAGCCGATGGCAATCACGCGGCTTGGAACGTGGGCCACATCGCATGCTCTGAGGATTCCATGGTCGAGGGTATCACCGCCGGCAAGAAGCACATCGCCGAGGAAACGCATGAACTTTTCAAGGGGGGATCCGTGTGTACGCCCGGCGCGACGACGTATCCGACGCGCGCGGACATCGACAAAATGTTGCACGAAGCGCGTGAACGAACGGTGTGTGCTCTGAAGGCCTTTGACGACGCGAAGTGGGAGGAGCCATCGCCGGAGGGTTACCCCAAGGAGGTCTTTCCGACGATCGGGGCTGTCTGGGGAATGATCGGCGCGCACCAGTTCTGGCACATTGGCGAGCTGGCGGTTTGTCGTAAAGCGCTAAAGAAACCGCCTGTGTTGGGATAACTGTCGGGCGCGGCGTGAGGGTAATGGGCGGTTAGCAACGCACGCTTGCGTGGCGCTTGGTCGTTACAAGCATCAAGCGGCGCTACGGTTCGTCGCGCCAGGTGTTGTCGTGAACGATCACCCAATCGCCGAGAATCCTGCGAAGGACGAGCGTAAACACTCCACCGACAGGTTGCTCGAAATCCAGCCGCCATCGTCCCAGGACGAACGCCGCGTCGGCGCCGGTGGACCGAATCTCCAACTCGGAAAAGCTCAACGTGCCCATGTCGTCCCTGGTTGGATAATTCTTCAGGTACCGCCTTTTCATGGCGTGCCAACCGCGGGTGATCTTTCCGCCGGAGCTGAACGTGAGATAGGGCGAGTGCCAATAGGGCTCCATAAACGCGTCGAGATCGCCGGCGTTCCACGCCGTAACCTGACGTCCCAGAACATTCGTGATGTCGCGTTCGGCGGATGATCCGCTCCCCGTCGCCGCACATCCGGAGGCGAGCAACGGGAGGGTGGCGAGCCAACCCAAACGGTAGACGGCTCTATTGGACATCTCCAGGTCTCCTGTTCTGGTGCGCCAAGCCTTGATCTTAGACGTTGGCGTGATCCTACCACACGATGGGGAGCGTGGCTACAAGGTTCCGCAGGTCGCCCGATAAGGATGGGTCGACCGGTCGGTGGTCTGGGGAATCATCGTGACGATTTGTGGACCACGCGGCCGCTCCGGGGGATTCGCCGACGAAGCCACGATCAGCGCGCCGTAGCGTCCGCAAACATGACGGCGCTTATCGGATCGCCTCCGGCGAATGTAGTGCCTTAATGTGGCACCGGTTTATCAAGTTTGCGTTACCGGAAGATGTATCGGGACGGTCCGATGTTTACGCCGCCGAGCACCCGTCACGCAAGCGACGCTGCCTTGATCGGACGCTGAAGCCGTGCGTTTCGCTGCTGCAATAAGTCTCGCGAATTGCAGACGTTAAGTGCTTCAAAAGGGGCGACGATAGCGACAGTGATCATGATACACCCCAACGTTCAAACTGCGGCCAGCGCGTCTTCGGACGCCGAGAATCCGTCGCCGAGCCGATTGCGCGGCGGCACGACGGGCTGGGCGCGACACATTGGCAAACACGCTCGCACGATACATACGGAGTCCTTGCAAGCATTGCTCGCCGCAGTTGACGCGAAAGATCCTTACACTCGTTCGCACTCGCTTCGCGTAGCTGCGTATGCGGACGCGGTGGCCAAGCGTATGGATCGGTCCGTCGAGGATCGGCGGACGCTTCAGGCGGCGGCGCTGCTTCACGACGTGGGCAAGATCGGCGTTCCGGACCAAATCCTTACCAAGCCGGGCCGACTGACGTCTGATGAGTTTGACGTGATGCGCCGGCACCCGCAGATCGCGCTCGACATCCTCGCACCGATGAAGTTCCTCGCGCAGCATCGCCCGTTGATCCTCCACCATCATGAGCGATATGACGGAACGGGATATCCGGACGGACTGGTCGGCGAGCACATTCCTCTCGGCGCCCGCATCCTTTCGGTGGTGGATGCGATCGACACGATGCTCTCGCCGCGATCGTACAAATCCGCGTTTACATTGGACGACGTACGAGCGGAGTTGATCGCGGGATCGGGCAAACAGTTCGACCCCCGCGTGGTGGGTGTAGCCCTGGACTGGCTCGACGAGACACCCCCGCTTCTGCGCCACATCGCCACACGAGCACAGTCCCGCAGTGCGACAGGTTCAGGACGCGGCCAACTTGCGAAGGACCGTGGGTAGGATGCCGCCGTTACGGTAGTAGTTCACCTCCACGGCGGTGTCGATTCGCGTAAGGAACGTGAGCGATCGACTTTCGCCATTTTCGGGGTTCGTCACGCGAACCTCGAGCTCCTGCTGCGGCTGCAGATCGTCGGACAAGCCGGGGAAATCAAACACCTCCGCGCCGGTGAGTCCCAACGACTTTCGGTCCTCTCCGTCTTTGAATTGCAGCGGCAGTATGCCCATCCCTACGAGGTTGCTGCGGTGGATACGCTCGTAGCTCTCTGCGATGACGACCTTAACACCCAGAAGCAAGGTTCCCTTGGCCGCCCAGTCGCGGGAGGAGCCGGTGCCGTATTCCTTGCCGGCCAGCACAACAAGCGGCGTATGGTCCTGTTTGTATCGTTGCGCCGCGTCGTAGATCGCCATTTGCTCCCCGCTGGGCAGGTGGGTCGTAACCCCCCCTTCGGTACCCGGAGCCAGCAGGTTGCGCAGACGAATGTTGGCGAACGTCCCGCGCGTCATGACACGGTCATTGCCGCGACGGGAGCCGTAGCTGTTGAAGTCCGCCGGTCGGATGCCCTGCTCCTGCAGGTAGAGTCCCGCGGGTGAGTCGGGCGCAATGGCACCCGCCGGAGAAATGTGATCCGTCGTTACGGAATCTCCGACCATCACCAACACGCGCGCACCACTGATCGACTCAATGGGGAGCACGTCGTTGGTGAGTCCTTCGAAGAACGGGGGTTCCTGAACGTAGGTGCTGCCCTTTTCCCAGCCATACGTGTCGCCGGTCATGCCGCGAATCTTGTTCCACTTTTCGTTGCCGTCGAAGACCGAGGCGTACTGAGTTTGGAACTTCTCAGGCGTGACCGACCGACTGACCGCATCGGTGATCTCGCGCTGACTCGGCCAAACATCTTTGAGGTAGACCGGTTGACCGTCGCTGCCGGTGCCCAGCGGCTCGGTGGTCAGGTCAATGTCGACGGTTCCCGCGATCGCGTAAGCGACAACGAGCGGCGGCGAGGCTAAGTAATTCGCCCTCACCAGCGCGTGAATGCGTCCCTCGAAGTTTCGATTTCCGCTGAGCACCGAGCTTGCGACGAGGTCGCCTTGGGTAATCGCACTGGCGACGGCGTCGGGCAGCGGGCCACTGTTTCCGATGCACGTCGTGCAGCCATAGCCCACCGTTTGGAATCCCAGCTTGTCGAGGTACGGCGTCAGCCCGGCGTCGTTGAGGTATTCCGTTACGACGCGCGATCCTGGAGCTAGACTGGTCTTCACGTGGGGACTAGCGACCAGGCCTCGTTCACACGCTTTTTTCGCCAGAAGACCGGCGGCGACCATCACCGAAGGGTTCGACGTGTTCGTGCAGCTTGTGATGGCCGCGATGGCGATCGCGCCGTGTGTGATCTCGGTTGAATCGCCGTTGTCTTTGACGGTGGCGGAGCGTTTCAGCGCCGCATCGTCCAGCGCGAAGCCTCGTTCGTTGACCGGCGCACGGAGAGCAGCGGCGAACGCACTCTTCATTCGACTGAGCAGGACACGATCTTGCGGGCGCTTGGGGCCGGCCAAACTTGGCTCGACCGTCGCAAGGTCCAGCGAGACGGTATCGGTGAAGTCCGGATCGGGTGAGCCGGGGGTACGGAACAGACCCTGCTCCTTGGTGTAGCGCTCGACGAGATCGATCAAATCGTCCGGACGCGCCGTTTGCCGCAGGTAGCGGAGCGTCTCATCGTCGACGGGAAAGATGCCCATGGTCGCGCCGTACTCAGGAGCCATGTTGGCCACGGTCGCGCGATCCGCCAGCGTCATTCCCGCCAGTCCGTCGCCGTAGAACTCCACGAATTTTCCGACGACGCCCTTTTTGCGAAGCATTTCCGTCACGGTCAGGACCAGGTCGGTGGCGGTCGCACCTTCCGGAAGTCGACCGATGAGCTGGAAGCCGATCACCTCCGGCATGAGCATGTAGATCGGTTGGCCGAGCATGACCGCCTCCGCCTCGATGCCGCCGACACCCCATGCGACGACGCCCAAGCCGTTGATCATCGTTGTGTGACTGTCCGTTCCGACAAGGCTGTCGGGATAAGCGATCTGGACACCGTTGATTTCTCGCGTAGTGACGACGGAGGCGAGGTATTCCAGGTTGACCTGGTGTACGATTCCCGTTGCTGGGGGCACGATGCGCAAGCCGTCGAACGCCTCTTGCCCCCATCGAAGGAATTGATACCGCTCCATGTTTCGCACGAACTCGCGGTCGGCGTTGATGCCCAAAGCGTCGGACGATCCGAACGCGTCCACCTGTACGGAGTGGTCGATGACGAGGTCGACGGGAATCAAGGGATTGATCTTTTTGGGATCGCCGCCGAGCTTGGCCATCGCGTCGCGCATTGAGGCTAAGTCGACCACAGCCGGAACGCCGGTGAAGTCCTGAAGCAGCACGCGTGCGGGAATAAACGGTATCTCCCGCTTTGCGACGGCTTTGGCATTCCACGAGGCCAGCGCCTGCACGTCCTCAGCCGTAACGGTAAAGCCGTCCACGTTTCTCAGAACGCTCTCCAGCAGCACGCGGATGCTGTACGGAAGGTGGGTCACGTCACCCAATCCTGCATCCGCGAGTGCGCTGAGCTTGTGGATCTGTACGTCGCCCATGCGAGTCTTGATGGTTGTCCGAGTGTTGAGTTCGTTGGCCTTGGTGGTCGTAGACATTTTTTCCAAACTTTCCTGAGATGAATCGGGTTGGGTCGATTCCCAACAGCGTAAAGGAGCAATATAACAAGTGCGAAACGGCTGCGAAAGCTCCGCTTGTTTGGTCGGCCATCCGGGTCGATCGCTGCATCGGGACCATTCCCCACGGCCGCGACTCCGCAACGACCGCTCCCCGTCCCGCCAACGTCCGGGAACCTCAATCCGCGAGCCGAGTAGCCGTTTTCAGCATTGACGACGGGGGATCAAATGCCCTATGATCATAGCAGAGGGTCACTTGAATTCAGGGTCACGTCCCCGGGGGGGGTAGAGATGCGTAACGCGATCATTTTCGTATTGTCTGTCGCCGCGTGGGCTGCGCCGGCTCATGCGGGCATTGTGCTGACGTTAAGCGATCTGAGTAGCGACGAAACCAGCCCGGATGACCTTAGCGCGACGCTGGCCTTTACCGTCAGCGGATCGAGCTTGGACCTGATCGTAACGAACGCGACGTCGCTCACGGACGGGTTCGACATCACCGAGATCTACTTCAACACGGCCTCCGACATCACCGGGCTGACGTTGGGTTCGGGCGGTTCGGGGTGGACGCTTCTGGCCGATCAACGCGCGGACGGATTCGGAACGTTCGACTATGCACTGCTCAACGACAGTGGTAACGATCTCTTTGAGATCGCTCCGGGGGAATCGCTTTCGTTTACATTTGGTATCGTCGGAGACGGGTTCTACACCGATGCGGACTTCACGACGCAGCTTAGCTCCATTCCGCCGGGATCACACCCTGCGATTGCCGCAGCCAAGTTCGTTAGCGGACCCGGAGACGATAGCGCGTTCGGGGCGGTCGTTCCCGAACCGGCCACCGGATTGCTCATGCTCAGTGCGATCGCAATGCTGACTGGCCGACGACGCCGACACGCCTAGCCTGCCGCGCGCTTTCACACCAATCGCTTGCGGCGGGCGGAGCTGCGCTCCGCAGGAGTAGCCCACCCTACCTGGTTTCCTTTTCGATAATCAACGGATCGAATGTTGTCCCGCATTCGGGGCAGCGTGCATCCGCCAGGCCGTGCAGGTTGTACGCACATTCTTGGCAGTGCCCCGGCCTAGTACGCCGCGGGACGAAGATCAGACCGAAACTAACGGCAATGACAAACGCGACTGAGATGATTTGGAGTCCGTATAGTGCGCAAAACCAATGAACTGCGGAGCGCGGCTCGCCGGTTGTCGTGACAGTGTCGAGTACGGCGAAAGTGACCCAGGAAGCGGCAAGGTAGGCTAGCGCGATGGCGCCGCGAAGCCAACGCTGCGCTACAGAATAGCCGAGCAGCAAGAAGCCCAAAGGCAGTAACAAGAAGAGGTAGACGAAGAGCAAATCGGTCACGATTTGCGCATCGTAAGTGGCGTACGCCACCACCAGGATCAGAATGGGTGCGCCGAGAACCAAGCAGAGAGAAGTGGCTCGGAAGCCGGCGCGGAATCCCCGACCAGGCATCCCTAGAGTCTGACTCCCACGATGATCATTCGACTTCATCATACGATCAGCAGTAGGGCGGGCTATTGCCCGCCGCTAGCGAGGCCGATCACTCTCGAGGCATATCGGCCACCTCGATCGGCGCTGATCCCGCCCTATTCATCTACGGGCCAATCCCATTGTTTCCGGGTGCGAGTAGCGCCCGAAGCACTTGCGGAAGCGTTTCCGGTGTTACGCGAACGCCGTTATAGGTGAAGTTCTGTCCTTCGACGAAGCTCGCCGACGCGGCCACTCTTCCGCCAATGGGTAGATCTGAACGCACGGCGACTTTGAAGGAATGCTTATCGCATTCCGCAACCGAACTTGCTGTACGCGCGGGGGTTGTTCGCGTTCGATTGATGCCAGGATAACGAACCGGAATCCACCGTGGCGCCTTCGCTTCCCAGCGCTTGACGGCAATCATTTTTCCGCACACGGAGCACGTCAGATTGATGTTGGCCCGCATGATTCCACGCGGCAGGAGAGCATAAAGCAAAAGACCTAGACCGATCAGGAGAAAAACCTGCTTCACCCGTCGGCGCTTGCGCGACCGGCCAGCGATATCGAACGTGGCAGCATCAAGCGGATCGAAGTCGCGTCCGCACTCGGGGCAGGTGTCAGTGGGCAAATCGCGGAGGAGGTATCCACAAGTAAGGCAACAAGCGTCATTTTGAAATGTTAGCGTTTGCGAAGACAATCAGAGACCTCGTGTTTTCCGCTTGCCCGCATGTAGAAAATAAGGGTGGGCTACTCCTGCGGAGCGCAGCTCTATCCGTCGCGTGCGGGTGCTGATCGACGAACTGGGCTGCCAGGACTCGAACCTGGAACCTTCTGATCCAGAGTCAGACGTTCTACCAATTGAACTACAGCCCAATCGCGGGGCGATTGGACCGGAATCTCACACGTGCGTCAAGGTGCGATCGTCGCGCCGGCGGCGGGTTCGTCGCGCGGACGACATGAACGGAAGCGCAAGCATCGTCACACCCAAAGTGATCGGAACGTCGACGCCGCAGAGTCGAACGACAACGTCCGTCGGATCGTCGTCGATCAAACAGACGCTCTGATCATCCCAAAACAGACAAGCGTCACACGGTACGTCGGTGAAATCCTCGGGCAGTTGATTCGTTAGCGACGGCTGACCGGTAAAGCCGTCCACCTCCACCACGTTGCCCGTAAGTGAAAGCCACCACAGCCTGCGGGATCCGTCTCCGTCCAGAGCGAAACCGATCACGCCGGCTGGCTCACCCTCGAAGAAAACGGCTCCGGTGGTATCGACGAACGTATCGACGAGCGTCACATCGCTGCCCGTGACGATCACAAACTGGCGTGTCGTATTGAGCACAACGAGTTGGGCGTTGCCCGCGTTGACGACGTCGCAGATGGAGTCGGACGCGTCGTCGATGAAGGTATCCCACGGGATGAACTGAGCTTGAACGGTGCGCGCCGCCGGCGCCGTTAAGAAGGCGAACGCACAAACGACAACCCAACTGTGGCCCAAGCGCATCGCAATTGTCCTTATCCGGTCCGGTCAGGCCGCGTGACACGGTTCCCTAACCTGAGACCCCCCTTGATCCCCCCTTGGTAAGGGGGGAAGTAAGTTCAACGGCGCGTGACGAAGCTCTCAAGCCGAACCGGTTACTCGCGCCAAGCGCGTCGCGCTACAGCCTGCGCCGCGAAAATCGCATGGTGCTGAGTCCGCAAAAGCCGAGCATCATCATGATCGCACCGATCGCTCCGCACGAAACAGTGATCGTACCCGTCGAAGAATCCGCGCATCCGTACAGATCCACGAAAGCGGTGGTCGAACCCGGACACAGATCGTCGCAATCGTCCACGCCGTCGCCGTCGAGGTCGAGCTCGAAACACGCGCAACCATCGATGTCCACGAAGACGTCGAGGGGTGTAGACGGACATAGGTCAAACGCGTCGTCCACGCCATCAAGATCACCATCGCAGCCGACGGGTCCGTCCGCGAAGTCGCATGCGTCGCACGGGACGTCGCTGAAATCACTGGGGAAGAAGTTCGTCGCCAACGGATCGCCGGTGATTGGATCGATATCCAAGACCGTTCCCGACAGCGTAAGCAGCCAGAGTGTGCGAAACCCGTCGGCGTCCTCAGCGAACTCGACGACTCCAACGAGCAGTCCGTCGAAGAAAACGAATCCCTCGGCATCGACGAACGTGTGTGAAAGTAACGCGTCCAAGTCGGTTACGATTTCAAGTGATCCGTTGTTGCGCACGACCAGCTCGAGATAGGCCGTGTTGACGACACCGCAAATCGACGTGGAGAGATCGTCCTCGTAACGGATCCAGGGTAGCTGCTGAGCGTTCAGTGGGGCGGGGGTCAAAACACATGCGGCGATCGCGCCCACTATGGCGGTGCGAAACGGGTTGGCTTTCATGCAATGTCTCTCCCTAGACCTTGACGAACCGTCCGATCCCAACGAACCGCACGCCGCAGCCGCGATCGGACGGCGCGGAGTATCGCACATAGCGGCGACCAACGCCAGATTGTACGGAAAACAGATCACACGGGCGGTGACTGCGGGAACAACCGATGATCGACCGATAATTCGAGCCGCGGTTGTGCTGCAAACCAGTGTCGGATGCGTCTGATAATCACGAGACTGGCGGGCGAAACATCTGCATCGGTACACGCCATCGTCCGATAGAACCGTGTGGCGCGGCCGCGCCGAGGCGGATCGGCGCCCGGCGGTGAAGGGTGCGCCATCGCGCGACGTCTACGCTCGGAGGCCTCCGGGGTCAGGGGTGAGGGATCGGCATGTCTCGCCAGGTTACCGTGGTTATCACCGTCAGGAACGACGCGCGCGGCTGCGCGGAGACGCTGAGTGCGCTGGCCGGGCAAACACGTCAGCCGGAGCGGATCGTCGTTGTCGACGGCGGATCGACGGATGAAACGCTGAGCGTCATCCAGAGATTCCAAGATAAGAATTCGCGCATCACCGTTATCAACGCTCCCGGTGTGAACATCGCGTCCGGTCGCAATATCGGTATCGCCGCTGCGCAGACGGAAATCATCGCGACCACAGACGGTGGATGTCGGGCTGATCCCGATTGGTTGCGACACCTGATGAAGCCGTTCGACGACGACGCTTCGACGGAGTTCGTGGCTGGGTTCTATCGCATTGAGAGTTACTCGCTGCTCGAACAGGTTGTCGGTCTAGCGACGATGCGTGGCCAACTGGGCCCGGTAGATCCCGACACCTTCAACCCCTCGGCGCGGTCGATGGCGTTTTGCAAATCCGCGTGGTCGCGCGCGGGCGGGTTTCCAGAGTGGATTCGATTCTCTGAGGACACACTGTTCGATCACAAGATGCGCCGGCTCAACGTCATGTGGCGATTTGCAGGTGAGGCGATCGTTTACTGGCGACCGAGAACCTCGCTACGTGCCATCGCCAGACAATTCTTCAACTACGGCACGGGGCGCGGACACACGCAGATCGACGCGAGCAGCTTCGCCTACAACCTGCGGAACGTGGCCATCATCGCGTCGACGGCAGCTGTCTCGATCGCAACGCCTTGGGCGTGGGTCGCCGTCGCGGCGCTTGCGACGTACTTCTACGTTTGGACGTTCCACGGGCTCGCCCGCAAGGTCGCTAAGCGCACGCGCCGATGGTCCGCCTATCCTCTTTGCATCGTCGTGATGTGGGTCACGCTCGTGTCGAACCTCGCAGGGTATCTCGTGGGAACGTGGCAGCGCCGACGCGATCACGATCGGTACGCTCGTAGGATGGAGGCGTATCTAGCCTCTCCGTGATCCACAGCTTCGCCGCAACGACAGGACGGAGTCAAAAGAGCCACACGACGTTGTTGGAAACCGGACGCGCAACACGATCATGACACGCCCCGACGAATCACGCTCGCCGCAACGACCAAGCTGGTTGTGCGTTGCGTACGCGTTCCCACCGATTAGCCGAAGCGGCACGCATCGAACGCTTTCCTTCGTTCGACATCTGGATCGTCTCGGCTGGGACGCGACGGTCATCACCGCGCAACCGGACGGCGAACCCATCGACGAGGCGTTGACGAAGCTGATTCCCTCGTCAACCTCGGTCACGCGCGCGCCCTGGTCCGATCTGATCGACGTAGTAAAACAAACGCTTCACCTGCCGAGCCGCGAACTTGCGCGTACGCCTCGTAGCGTTGAAACGCAAAGTGCCGTGGCCGCTGCGAACGAACGTCGGGGCTTGCGGGAGTGGGTTTCTCGGTTGCTCATGACGCCCGATTCGCGCATCGGATGGATCCGTTCGGGCGTGCGAGCAGCCATCGCGGCCGCTCGACTTCGCAGGCCCGACGTCATTTACTCTACGTCGCCCTACATGAGCGCGCATCTGATCGCGTTGCGCGTAAGTCGTCGATTGGGCCTTCCGTGGGTTGCGGACTTTCGAGATCCGTGGCGCGACAACCCGTTTCGTACGCTGGGGTTCAAGAGTTTGGAGCGCTGGGACGCCTGGCTGGAGCGTCGCGTTCTGCATCGTGCGTCGCACATCATCTGCAACACACCGACCATGCGACAAGCGCTTGTCCGCCGATGCAGCTTTGTGGCGAACAAGTGCTCGACAATCCTCAACGGCGTTGATCTCGAAGCATTCGCAGACATTACGCCGCTTCGCCTCGCGACAGCTCGAACCAACCGTTTCGTGCTCATGCACTGTGGCCAGTTCTACGGCAGACGAAGTCCTGACGTCTGGTTCGCCGCGTTGAAAATTCTTCGCGAAAGGTCGCCCGCGACAGCCGCTAGGGTAAAACTCGTTCTGCTCGGTTGTGAGCACTACGACGGTCGCCCTCTGACCGAGCTAGCGGGCGCTGCGGGCGTCGCCGATTGCGTAGACGTGATCCCACCGGTTCCCCACGACCAAGCTCTTCGTTACATGGCTGGTAGCGACGCACTGATCCTCGCCGGCGCGGACGGCCACGGCGGCGACCTGCAGATACCCAACAAGTTATTCGAGTACCTGGGCCTGAAGCGGCCGATTCTGGCTGCACTCGCTGAGCAGAGCCCAGCCGTGAACATTCTAAGAGAAGCCGGCGCCGACGTGATGATCTGCCAAGCGCAGGATTCCCAGAAAATCGCCGACGCCATGACTCACCTGGCCACACGCGGTCGAACGGCCGGAAGCGATCTATGGAGCGGTGTCGCCCGCTTCGATCGGTCACACCGTGCGGCTGAACTGCTTGAAGTGTTTCGACGCGTGACACGCGAAGCAGGCGCGGCGCGCGCAACGATCGAGCGTCAGCCCCGGGGTAGCGTGGTGAAGGCTTTGTCGACGTGACGTTGCGCCGCGCGATGGAGCCATTCGTCTGTGTAGCACCGCTTTCCAAGCAGCTCGCGACGCGGCGACCGTCGGCCTCCAAAAAAGTCCACATGCCCGAACAACGTGACCCCCGCCGTAAAAGAATCCAAGATTAAGGCGGCACAAGTTTGATCGCTCACCGCTAGCCTTGAATCCAGGCGGCTGAATTCGTATGATGGATTGTTGTTCGCTTGGATAGGGGCCATTTGCGGAACGCTCGAATACCGAAAGGTTCTGGCATGCCATTTTGGAGAAGGACACCACGGCCACGAACGAGTGTTCCCGAATTAGTACCGCTTGTCCACTGCTGGTCTCTGTCCAAGAGCCACCACGAGTGGAGCCCAGGAGCGAGCGACGAGGAGATCAACAGGGCGGAGGATTCGTTGAAGCGGCGATTCCCCGCGGTTCTGCGGGCAATTTACGAAATGAGCAATGGACTCGGTTTGGTGGGTGGTAACCTGAACTTCCTTCCCCTTGAGTCCGCCGACGACAGCGAGCTTTCCCTCGTCGGTTTGTCATCAAAGCTGCGGGAGTGGGACTGGTCGGTGCCGGAGGAACTTCTGATTTTCGGCGACGACGGAGGCGACTCTGAATTCGGCCTCTGGCTTCCGAGACGTGGCGCAGCCGTGGACGATTGCCCGGTGATCGAGCTCTGCGAGACGGAAGCGATGGCGATCGCAGGAACAGGGCTGTGCAACTTCTTGAAAGGTCGCACTGCTTTCTACTTGCTCGCAGAGGAGGCTCCCGCAAAATCCCTGGACGCCTTGGGGTTACCCGTAGAACTCCGCACAGACGTTCTATATGATGACGATTTCTCGCGCATAATACAGTGGGCCGACCCCACCATCCCCGATCCGCTTCCCGATCCCTTTGAACGCGGCGTCACAGTCGAGGAACTTCGTGCTCGCTTCAACAACCCAACACCTCCACCGATTGGATCGTGACGATCCGGTATCTGACGAACGCAGTCACCTGCTGTTACATGCTGCCGGTCTGATGTCCGGGCGAATGAGACTCAGTGTACTCCACGTCGACGATCGCGGTCGCAGGAAAACGGAGAAATCGCGCGGGCTAAAGCCCGCGGCTCGGGACGCTAACACGTGAAGTGCTCTCAACGTTCAATCGTCTTCGCTATCAACAAAACCAAGCGCGGCGGAGTTCAGGCAGTACCGCAAACCGGTCGGTTGGGGGCCGTCCTTAAAGACGTGGCCCAGGTGCGCTCCGCATCGGCTACATACCACTTCCGTGCGGCGACTGAAAAGGCCGTTATCCGCCTTCTCGTCGACGCTGTCTGCTTCGAGCGGCTTATAGAAGCTTGGCCAGCCCGTGCCCGAATCGAACTTCGTGTCCGAGGCGAAAAGTTTCTGGTCACAACAGACGCACGTATAGACGCCGTCTTCGTGGTTGTCCCAGTACTTACCCGTAAAGGCGCGCTCGGTTCCTTTCTTCCGCGTGACCTTGTATTGCTCTGGGGTAAGTTGCTCGCGCCACTGGTCATCGGTTATTAGAGCCGGATCTGACATCTTGGATTCCTCAACTTTCGTTTGTTCCGCCGGGGCGGATGACGACGGCGACTCTTGCTCATCACACGCTGGGAGCACCGCCAGGCAGCAGGCGATGAGTAGTGCTTGTCTACGCATGGTTCCACTCTCCGTGTCAGCTAGAGGGTGTTTCGTTTCTGTACTCTGAGCCGCGGGCTTTAGCCCGCGCGGTCGCGATACGGTCGAAGACACTCCCAGGACTAAAACTCCGGAATCCGATTACAGTACAACTTCCGATCCGCCCGCGACTTCGGAAACACATTGCCGCGCCGGCTCCGCGCCGGTGCAATCATGAATTCACAGCGTCGTACTCCCGCGACCATTTTACCGCTTTTGCGAGTCCCTCGCCAAGCCGCGTGGTCGGGTTGTAGCCCAAGAGGGATCGGGCCTTGCCGATGTCAGCCACGTACCGCGTCACTTCGCCTACGCGCGACGGGTGGTAGGTGACCTTCGCCTCCTTGTCGAGGGTCGCTGAGATGACGTCCACCACCTCAACCAGCGAGTTTCCCTCGCCCGCGGCGAGGTTGATGGTTTCGCGTGTGATTTTCCGTGCCGCGAGCGCGTCGATGCCGGCGACCACACCGGTTACGCAATCGTCGATGTAAGTGAAGTCGAGAACTTTTTCCTTTCCGTATACGATGATCGGTTCCCCGCGTCCGATTCGGTCGACGAACAGAGGGATGACGCGTTCCATTCGCTCAAGATCGTTGTCGTAGCGCCCGTAGACGTTGCTGAATCGGAAGACCAGAAACGGCAAGTCGTAGCACTGCGCGTAAGAATAGATCAGCGCCTCTCCGGCGATCTTGCTGGCGCTGTAGGGGCTCTCCGCGACGACGAAGTCCGCCTCGCCCTCGTGCGTGACGTGGCGATGGATGTCTCCGTAGACCTCTCGCGAACTCGAAAAGACGATGGGCAGCTTGCTGAGCCGGCAATATTCGAGCACATTGAACAGGACGGTGATGTTGTCCATCGCCCGCTGGGGATGCTCAACCAGCTCATGTACCTTCGCGTTGGCTGCGAGATGTACGACCAGATCGAACGATTGACCATCCACGATCTGCTGGGGACCGGATTGCCTTAGATCGGCTCGGATCGTGTCAATCCGATCGGTCCACGTGTTGTCGCGTTTGTCAATCCCGACGACGTCGTCGCCACGGTTCATCAGGGCGAGGGATACATTCGTGCCGATCTGTCCACTCGAACCCGTCACGAGAATCTTCATGCGTATTCTTCCTTCAGCGCGAACCCCGCGCCGCATCGTATCGTAACGACAGGATCGTGCAGGCCAATCACTCCAGGTGCCAGGTTCAAGAACTCACACGCTTTTTAGCAGTACGCCGCTGCTGTGGCATAGGTTTGCCGATCTGTCGCAACTTGTGAGGCTGCGGTAAGATGACGGTGGGCGGTCAAGGCGTTGCCCGTTTTAACCGGAGTTGGGTTGGGTCATGCGATTATCGATCGTCATTCCTGTTTACAACGAGCGGGCCACTTTGGAGGAGCTCGTTTCGCGCGTCCTGGCCGTCGATACGGGCATGGAACGCGAGATCATTCTCGTCGACGACGGCAGCACCGATGGATCGCTTGACATTTATCCGCGATTGAGCGAGCGCTGGCCGGACGAGGTGTTTCACATCGAGCTGCTTAAAAAGAATCGTGGCAAGGGTGCGGCGGTGCGGGCAGGCTTCGCCATCGCCACGGGCGACGTCGTGCTGATTCAAGACGCCGACCTGGAATACGATCCGCGCGATTACCCGCGCTTGCTTCGGCCGATCGTCGAGGGCAAGGCCGACGTCGTCTACGGCTCGCGGTTCGTTGGCTCGGAGTATCACCGCGTACACCTGTTTTGGCACATGATCGGAAACAGGGTGCTGACGCTTCTTTCCAACATGATGACCAACCTCAACCTCACCGACATGGAGACGTGTTACAAAGTGCTTCGGCGGGAGGTGGTTCAGTCGTTACGGCTCACGAGCGATACGTTTACGATTGAGCCGGAGCTTACCGCCAAGATCGCCAGGGGTAAGTGGCGGATCTACGAAGTCGGAATCAGCTACGCGGGTCGAGACTACAGCGAGGGGAAAAAGATCGGCGTGGCCGACGGCTTCAAAGCTCTCTGGGCGATCGCTCGGTTTCGCCTTTGGCCGTGAGTGCGGCTACGACACTTCCACGATCAATTCGACCTCGACGGCTGCGTTAAGCGGCAACTCCGCTACGCCGACGGCGGCACGAACGTGTTTCCCCGCCTCGCCGAATATCTCAACGAGTAGGTCACTGGCACCGTTACCGACCGTCGGCTGCTTGGTGAAGCCGGCACCGCTGTTCACGAAGATTCCGACGCGAACGATTTGAGTGATCGCGTCGATACCTCCGGCTACCTGTGCCGCAGCCGCGAGCCCATTTAGGATCGCGATCCGGGCACCCTCCGTCGCCTCTTCGACGCTAACGTCTTGGGGAACCTTCCCGGCGTAGAGGAGCTTCCCGTCGCGAATGGGCAGTTGTCCGCTGGTGAAGATGTGGCGTCCCGATCGCAACGCGGGAACGTAGCTTCCGACCGGCGCGGTGATCGCAGGAAGGTCGATTTTCAGTTCAACCAAACGGTCACTCGGTCGCATTGTGCACCTCCGCAGCGGTGTTGGGTTCCTCACTTGGCGACGCGGTTGGGCCCTCGACCTGGATCCCCGAGGCCGTCGCGTCGTCCGAAACCTCTTCGTTCTCCCTCGGCTTGGGTGTGTCCGGCCTTTCCGAGTGCAGCGGCGTCGCGTCGAGCAGGACGATGTGGATCGGTCCGAACGACCGTTTCTGAACCACCTTGACGCGGTGCTGTCGGATCAACTCCAACAGGGCGAGAAACAGACCAATCATCTCGCCCCGCGAGCGTCCCTGAAAAACTTCGTCGAATTGTTGAGCCCCGCCCGCGCGTTCCAGGGCGTCGGCGATGTCCGCAGCGTGGAGGGCTACGGGCGTGTCGTCGACGGTGATTTCGTGGACGGCGCCGGTCTTGCCCGTCTGTCTGAGCATTCGATCGAACGCAGCGTACAAATCCCAGATGTCGATGCGCTCCAGCTCGATCTCGTCCTCATTGGAGGCTGGAAGCGTCGGCGAGCGCGCGTGTCTCAGGGCCTGCTCGGCGGCGGAGTCTTCAAGCGATCGGGCGACGTCCTTGTACTTCTTGTATTCCAGGAGTTGGCGAACGAGCTCCAGCCGCGGATCGATAATCTCTTCGTCCGTCTCCTCCACCGGGGGGTTGGGCAGCAGGGTGCGGGATTTCAGTTCGATGAGCGTAGCCGCGAGGACCAGAAACTCGCTCCCGGTTTCCGGGTCGATTTTCTGGAGCAACTCGATGTATTCCGCGTATTGCTCTGTGATCCGGGCGATGGGGATGTCGTAGATGTCGATCTCGTCGCGGCGAATGAGGAAGAGGAGCAGATCCAAGGGGCCGTTGTAGACGTCGAGGGTGACTTTGTAATCGGTCATCGGCCGATCCCCTTGGCGACCGTGATACCACACGCTTCACGCACGTCGTGCATGACTTCGCCGGCGATCTTGCGCGCACACTTGGCCCCGCTCCGCAGCACGTCCTCGACATAATCAGGATCAGCGGCGAGCTTCTCTCGACGCTGGCGCGCGGGGCCCAGAAGACGCTCGGCCACCTCGGTCAACGCGCCTTTCGCATCCCCATAGCCCATCCCGCCTGCAACGTATCGCTCGCGCAGCGCTGCGACTTCATCAGGTGTCGCCATGAGCTCATAGAGCGTGAACACGTTGCACGCGTCGGGGTTTTTCGGCGCCTCAACCGGGGTGCTGTCGGTCTTGATGCTCATGATCCGTTTCCGCAGCGCCTCGGGCGACCCGAACAGTTCGATCGTATTACCGTAACTCTTGGACATCTTTTGCCCGTCGACTCCGGGTACGACGCGGGCTTCGTTCAGTTTGACCTCCGGTCGCTTAAACACTTCACATCCGTACGTCGAGTTGAAATAGCCCGCCATGTCCTGGGTCATCTCGACGTGCTGCACCTGATCTTTTCCTACCGGGACGACGTCGCTGCGATAGATCAGAATGTCCGCAGCCATCAACAGCGGGTAGCTGAAGAGGCCCATCGACGCGGCGAGGTTTTTGGCCACCTTATCTTTGTAGGAGGTGGCCCGTTCGAGAAGCCCCTTGCCCGTTACCGTCGCGAGAATCCACGTCAGCTCTGTGACTTCCGGGACATCGCTCTGGCGAAAGAGAGTCGCTTTCTGGGGATCGAGTCCCAGTGCGAGGTAGTCCAGCGCGACGTCGTGTGCGTACCCACGCAGAACGGCGGCATCCTGGATCGTGGTCAGGGCGTGGTAGTTGGCGATGAAAAAGAAGCACTCGTTGGCCTCTTGTAGCTCGATATGCTGCGACATCGCCCCCAGATAGTTTCCCAGGTGCAGCCGCCCGTTGGATTGAATGCCGGATAGTACGCGCAAAGCCGATCTCCTCGGGCGAAATTTCGCGGCTGTCCATCGCGTTGTCAAGTTGGTCGGGCGTTTCTCACCCTGCACTATGCACGCTTGGCGCTTGACCAACCCCGGTATGGTGACGATACTGCGGGTTTGACCTCTCGGTGTGGCCGATGGACCCGACTGCGATCAATCTGATCATCCTTGATGTCGACGGCGTCCTCACGGACGGCAGAGTTACAACCTCGCCGGACGGGGATGTTGCCAAGGGGTTCCACGTCCACGACGGGTGTGCTCTGAAGCTCTGGCAGCGATCCGGTGGCAAGGTCGCCATCCTCTCCGGTCGAGAAGGCCGGCAGATCACGCAGCGCGCATCTGAGCTCGGTATCGAGTGGGTGCGGATGGGCGTCGTGAACAAGTCGAAGGTCTACACGGAGTTGCTGGCTCTGGCCGACTGCGAGGATCAAGCCGTCGCTTACGTCGGTGACGACCTTCCCGATTTGGGTCCGATGTCGCGTTGCGGGATCGCCGTCGCGGTTGCCAACGCGGTCGGACCGGTAAAGCGCGCTGCGGATTACGTGACGCGCCGTGGTGGAGGAAGCGGAGCGGTCGCGGAAGTTGTGGAGTGGCTTCTCCGCAAGAAGGGCTTGTGGTCACGCGAGGCGCTGCTGGAGATGTAAGAAGTCCTGCGTCCGTGCCGATTCGTGCAGCACGTTGGGCGGACGAGGGGATAGAATGCAGCGACTCATGTATCCGCGAACCAACCCCCGGCGAAGAGCAAGCAGTCTGGTCCGAGCGCTCGTCGTTGCCTCGGCGACGCTGGCGATTTTGCTGGTCTGCTTTTCGATGTACCAGTTCAGCCAGACAGATGCGCCGCGGCGGAGCGGCCCGCGCCTCCCGGATGCTCCGACACAACTTGCCGAGCAGAGCACCGAGCCCGGCGCCGAAGGCGCCAATGGCATAGCTTTGCAGCAGGCGGTCATCGGTCCGGCGCAGAACATCACAATCACGATTTACCCTCGCAAGGGAACGCGGGCGGCGCTGGAGATTACGGTCAGCGACTGGGTTCCCAAGCCCGGCTCTGACAACGAGTTCATTCTCCGCGATCCGGACGTTCGCCTTCGCACGCGGGACGGCAACGATGTGCGTGTGGTCGCTCGGGAGGGGGTGTTGGAGGCGCGGCGGAAGAGCGGCGGCGGGCTTGATCCGCAACGCGGCCGGCTCGTCGGTGGTGTCGTGATTGAGTACGACCGACGTACGGAAAAGGACAAGGCGGACCTTTCACCCGAGCAGCGCAACATCATCAGTCCTCACGATCTGGTTCGCGTCGAATGCGAGGAGCTCGAGTTCGACCTTGAGTACGACAAGCTGATCGTACACGGGCGACTCACGCTACGCGCTCGCGACGTGTTTTTTGAGGCGCACGATCTGCAGCTACGATTCAACGGCGCTCAGAGTCGCGTCGAGTCCATGCGCATCCGCCGTGGCGGGCGGATCGAGTTGCTGGGTCAGGAAGACGGCATGCCGCTCCCGCTGGCGACGCGACAAGCGGACGGGCCACAACGCGTGACGTTGGTCGAGTGGATTCGAGCTTCAGTACTAGCACAATTGGAAGCGCAGGCGGCGGGGAAGCGTGAAGATGCGATGCCGCAGAATGAGGCGGCGGGAGCAGACCCAGGGCTGACGTTTACGGAAGACGGCGTTCCTGTGTTTCGTTCGGACGCCGACGAAGAGGAAAACGACCAACCTCCCGTGCAATATCTTGCGCGCTTTGAGGGGAACGTCGATGCCGCACAGTACGTGGGTGACAAAATAACTTCGCGATTGACCGCCGACGTACTGGAAATCCTGCGTGACTTCCGTGATCTGCAAGAAGATCGTCCGCGCTCGACGTCCGACTCCGGAGCGCTTGCGGGGGAGCGCGCCGGGGCATCCGCAGCACCTCGGGAAAAGATCGTTCTCGAGTGGTCCGGGCGATTGGCTGTCGATGCGGTCTCCGCGGGCGAAGAGCAGAGCGAGGAGACGACGCGCTCAAGGATTACGGCGACCGGCTCGCCCGTGAGACTTTCGCATCCGGAAGTCGACATCGTGTGCAAGAAACTCGTTTTCGATCCGGACAGCGGTAAGGTTGAACTATTCGGTGACGACGCCAGCCCCGCCGTCGTTCGATCGACGGATCAGGGCTCCTTGACGGGCGTCGCGCTTTCGCTGGTCCAACTCGGTGACCAATTCTCGATCTCAGGCGTCGGCCCCGGAACAATGACCGGCGACGTGGTCGGCGTCGTCGGTTTCCACAATGCGTCAGGGCCCAGCCAAAGCGGCGGTGGATCTTCGGACCCGTCGAGGATATCGTTCGACGGTCAGTTCCAGGCGACAGGCCGCGTTGTTCGCCGAACCCGGCCGGACTTTACCGGTTTCATCACCACCACCGAGAGCAGAATCCTCGATTCCGCAACCTTCGTCGGCGGCGTGCGGCTGGAGAGCGATGACACAGCGTTAGAGGCGGATACGCTGACGCTGACCATGGGTGTTCAACGCACTTGGCGCGCGGTCCGCCAAGTGCTCAAGCGCGTGCAGGGTCGCGGTGCCGTTGTCATGACTCAGGGTGACGATCGACTGAGCTGCGACGCGATCGATATTGCAATGGTTACCACGGCGGACGGGCGAGCGCTTCCGACGGTCGCCACGGCCAC
>JADFRO010000215.1 GCA_022561255.1 Planctomycetota bacterium
ATCCTGATCGAGCTGATTCGCACGAAGCTCGGCTGATGGCGGCTTATCGATGGTGCGCTGGGGAATGCGCGTCCGCCCCGCTGTTTGATTAACGCTGCGGGCGAGCTCGAACACGACCGTCTTGGGTACGTCGCTGAGCACGGCTAATCCTCCGCACATGTCGCCATACAGAGTGCAATACCCGACCGCGATTTCGCTCTTGTTGCCCGTCGTCAACAGAAGCCAGCCGAACTTGTTGGATAACGCCATCAGCAGACTGCCGCGAATCCGCGCTTGAATGTTCTCCTCGGCCACACCGGGAGCGTCGTCGCCGAAGTGTGGCGCGATCGCCTGCTCAAACGATCGATGCACGTCCTCGATCGGAATGGTTCGCAGCTCGATGCCCAGATTTTTCGATAGCTCCTCGGCGTCTTTGAGGCTATGGTCACTGCTGTAGCGCGAGGGCATCGCGACACCGTGCACGCGATCGGCACCGACCGCTTCGACTGCAAGGACGGCTGTCAATGCGGAGTCGACACCGCCGGACAAACCGATGACAACGTGATCGAATCCGCACTTTTCGATGTAGTCGCGTATTCCCAGGACCAAGGCCGAGTGGATGCTGTCGGTGCGTTGGGGATAGGGTTCAACGCGGTTGTTTTGGGGATGCTCCAGATCAACGAGTAGCAGGTCTTCGTCAAACGCCTTCGCACGGGCGATGACGGTCCCTTTCGAGTCGAGCACGAGGCTCGCCCCGTCAAACATAACGTCGTCGTTGCCGCCGACTTGATTCACGTAGATCAGCGGTAACGAGTGTTCTCGCACTTGCGACGCGAACAGTGCTTCGCGGTCGTGTTGGATACCCGCTCGATAGGGTGATGCGGAGAGGTTTACGAGGAGGGTAGCGCCCGCCTTGGCCGTCTCTGCCACGGGGTCCAAGCCGTAGACGCGGCGCCCGTCGAACTGACTGTCGCTCCAGAGGTCCTCGCAAATTGTGATGCCCACGCGCTGCCCGTCCTGCTCGCCTCCGATCGTAAACACAAGCGGCGTTCGGCCCGGCTCGAAATAACGTGATTCGTCGAAGACGTCGTACGTCGGGAGGAGCATTTTCGCATACGTGGCTTCCACCGCCCCGTTGCGACACACCGCAGCCGCGTTGAGCACCCCCTTGCCCACACCGGACGGGTTGGGTTTGGCGAATCCGACTACGGCTGTGATGTCTGTGCAGTGTTTCGCGATTTCCTCGAGCGCCGCAACGTTTCGGCGGACAAGATCGTCGCGGAGGACGAGATCTTTGGGTGGATATCCAAAAACGGCGAGCTCAGTCGTTACGACGAGCTGAGCTCCAGCCTGGCGGGCGGATTGAATCCGCGCCACAACGCGGGCGGCGTTGCCGTCGATGTCGGCGACAGTCGGATCGGTTTGCGCGAGCGCTACCCGCATTTCATTTCGGCCCCGGTGACCGGCCCTTATTCCAGCCTATGTCGCATTGTAGTGAAGGCGAGAAAGGATGCACACCGAAGCGTTCGCACAATGCGATCGGCAGCAAGACGGTGGCGGGAAAAAATATCGGCAAGACCGACGGGGCTCTCCCGTGTTCGGGCCGGAGAGAGGAGAGTAGCGGAAAAGCATGTTTCCCGCCGGTCCTACCAATGAGGTCCAGTTACGCCACGTCTATGCTGGGCCATGCGAAGAAGCACGAGCCGAATCGTTCGCCCTTCGCCGTTCGCTTCCGCCCCCATCAGCAGAATCCAAGGAGACCGACGCGGCACCAAGCTCCGCACACGCCCGGCCGAAAGTCGCGTCCTCGCCCCCCTACGCGCGAACCAGGACCGAGACACGAGTCCGGCGCGCCCCAAACGAGCCCTGCTTTTCCTATAAGCCCAGCACGTTCGGCGCCAGATCATCACTCCTCCCACCGAAAGACGCAAAACCTCACTTGGCGCTCGCTATCGGGCTGTTTCGAGGGATACCCCTGCTTCCGGGTCTCTTGGATCGGGAACCGACGGATGGGAAAGAGAGGACTGCTTGGTGCGGAGAATCCCGCAGGCCTGCGCATTTTCTCGCAAAAATTACAGTGGAAACTTCTCTCGCCATCGGTAGAATCGGGTCCCCCGGTTTCCACGTCGCCGTCGACGTGACGCCCCGGTCGGGGATTTGACAATGACGGTAAGGATGCGGCTACGCATTACTGGGATGCACTGTGATCATTGCATCAAGTCGATCGAGTCGGCACTAGCCACGCTGCACGGCGTTGAAAGCTGCGCCGTTCTACTTGGGGAGGCGGACGTCACCATCGACGAGTCGACGGTGGGAAAGAAGGAGTTGTTGGCCGCCGTTCGCGGCGCCGGCGTCTTCGACGTTTCCTTCTTCTCGTCGCCGGCGTCCTAAGTGGTTAGAGCAGTCGACGAAACATTGTCCGATCATTCGGAGCCGATCCGGCTTCAGATTCAAGGTATGACCTGTGGCAGTTGCGTCGCCCGGGTCGAACGGGCTCTGCAGACCGTCGACGGGGTTCTACGAGCCCGCGTCAATCTCACGACCGAAGTCGCAGCCATCGAGACGACCGATCCGTCACCGCCGCGCGCTGATCTGATCGCCGCCGTCCACGCCGCAGGGTACGAGGCCGATACGTTCCGTATAGGTACCGGAGGCGCAACGGGACTGGACCGTACGCACGCCGCGAAGTTGCAGCATCAAAGGCAAGCTCTGAGTCAAGCAGTCGCCGCGGGTGTCCCGATCATCGCACTGCACTTTCTCGCTCCGGTTCTGCAATCGGGTGCAGCCGGCGGGCACGTTTGGCCTCACGCCGTACAAGCGATTCTTTGCCTTCTACTGCTGGGATCGTCCGCCGGAGCGCCGATCCTGGTCGGCGGTCTGCGAGCCATCATCCACCGGTCGCCCAACATGGAGCTGCTCATCTCGCTCGGCGTGTCGACGGCGTTCGTCGCGGGAACCGTCAACGTCCTCACCGCTCACGGCGATCGGGCTGAGTTTCACACCGTAGCGATGATCCTGGGCTTCATCAATCTCGGGCGGTACATCGAGATGCGTGCCAAGCACAGCGCGTCGTCCGCGATTTCGGCGCTCGTGCGGCGACTGCCCACTGTCGCGCAACTTGTTGGGCCGGATGGAATCAAGCAAGTTCGCGTCGAGGAGTTGCGACCGGGGGATCGCGTTCGGGTAGTGCAAGACACCGTCATCCCAGTCGACGGCAACGTGGTGGAGGGCGATGCCTCAGTCGACGAAAGCTCGGTGACCGGCGAGCCTCTTCCGCGTCACCGAGGCGAGGGCGAAGAGGTAACGGCTGGCAGCGTTGTGCGCGAGGGCATGATTACCGTTCGCGCATCTCGCGTCGGTTACGACTCGACCATCGGTCGTATCGTCCGGGCGGTTGAGGAAGCGCAAAGCGGCAAGACGCAGATGCAGCGCATCGCGGATCGTGTCGCGGCCGTCTTCGTACCGGTCGTCGTTGCACTCGCCCTTGCGACGTTGGTGGGAACGCGAATCTTCGTCGACGGCGGCTGGCCGATCGCTCTGGCGCGAGCCGTTGCGGTTCTGGTGATCGCTTGTCCGTGCGCGATGGGGCTGGCCACGCCGACAGCCGTTCTCGTGGCCACTGGCGCGGCTGCGTTGCATGGCGTGCTGGTTCGAGATGCGGCTGCTCTTGAAGCGGGCGGGCGCGTCGACGTCGTCTTGTTAGACAAGACCGGGACACTCACGACCGGCGTACCCAAGGTGGTCGCCGTCTACTCGGTGGCAGGTCAAGGCGATGTCGACGAGCCGGATGCGTCGGCCGATAGAGACGACGAGGTCGTCCGCTTGGCGGCGTCCGCGGAACAGTTCTCGCAGCATCCTCTGGCTCGCGCGATCACTTCTCGTGCAGCCGACTCGAAACTTTCGCTCGACGACCCGTCTTCCTACGAGAGCGTCGCGGGGCGAGGCGTGTGTGCGGTCTTCGACGGCTACACCGTCCGCGTGGGCAGCGCCGCGTTTTTGCGCGAGGCCGGCGTCGACTCTGACGGCGTGGCGGATGTGCTGCGACGATGCTCGGGCGAAAGTCGCTCAGCCGTTCTTGTTGCAAGAGACGGTGTCTGTGTCGGCGGCATCGGTTTGTCCGATGCACTTCGTCCGTTCGCCGCACAAGCAGTTGAACGTCTTTTGGCACTGGGCATCGAGGTTGCGATGGTCACCGGCGACAACGCGGAGACCGCGCAGCGCGTCGCCGACACCGTGGGGATCAAAGACGTGGAATCAGAGATGTCACCGGTGCAGAAGCTCGAAGCGGTGCGCCGGCGGCAAAAAACCGGCAAGCGCGTCGCGTTTGTCGGAGACGGGTTAAACGATGCGCCAGCGCTCACCGCCGCTGACGTCGGCATTACCCTGGCGAGCGCCGCCGACATCGCAGCGCAAGCCGCCGACATAACGATCGTGCATGACGACTTATTGCGCGTGCCGGGCATTATCTCAGCCGCCCGCCGCAGTGTGGCGGTCATCAAACAGAATCTGTTCTGGGCGTTTTTCTACAACGTCGCTGCGATCCCGCTGGCGGCGACCGGCCGAATCTCACCTGGAATCGCGGCGGCAGCGATGATGTTCTCCTCGATCAGCGTCGTTCTTAATTCGTTGCGGTTGCGCAAGTTACGCTTCATGTGACCGTCGCCTACACGCGCCGCGAGCGATGTGGCCTGGACGTACTCACGCCCTCATCCTAGACTTCCCCCCTCCGCACGAATGGGTTTGTACAAATTTGGGGATGCTATGGTTTCGGTCTCGGGAAGGATTCTCGTATCCGTGTCGGCTATCGTGGCGCCTTGCGTGGTTGTCGGTGAGCAGCCCGCCGAATTACCGAACGATCCGGACTTTGCGCTGCAGTGGGCGCTACGCAACACCGGTCAGATCGTCAACGGTCATGCCGGAGTGGCCGGCGCGGACATCGACGCGTTGTGCGCATGGAATATTTACACCGGACTCCGCCCCGTCGTCATTGCCATCGTCGATACGGGCGTCGATCCGCATCCTGAATTCGCTGATCGACTGATGGAAGGTTTTGTCGCGCCGTCCGCCGGCGGCGATCCTTACAGCACGCTGGACACGGGGCCTCACGGAACACACGTCGCGGGCATCCTTGCGGCCATGGTGGGGGACGCAAGCGGCGTTGCGGGGCTGAACCGCTATGCGAGGATCATGCCCGTTCGCGTGCTTGAAGGAAGCAGCGGCTCGGAACAATCCACAGCGGAGGGCATCATCTGGGCGACGGACCACGGCGCCGACGTCATCGTCGTCGGACTTCAGTTCTACGACGGCACACTAGCCCTAGCGGACGCGGTCGACTACGCGGCCGCTAGCGACGCACTGGTCATCGCCCCGGCGGGTCACGATGACGTAGGCCAGGTCGCGTTTCCAGCGGCGTTCGATGCGTGTGTGGCCGTCTCGTCAACCGACAGCGACGATCACCTTGCGTGGTTTTCCAACTTCGGGCCGGAGGTCGACCTGGCTGCCCGGGAGGCAATCGAAAGCACAAGAGCTGATCTCGTTGTGAACCCAGGCTTCGCCGGCGGCCTCTCCGCGGCTGCCACACCGGGGCGTTGTTTCACGGTCACCGCATGGATCGGTCTCGAGCGCCAGAGCGTGCCCCGCGAGGTAGCGTCAGGTTTGCTCGACGAACTCGCGGCGAT
>JADFRO010000216.1 GCA_022561255.1 Planctomycetota bacterium
ATGATCTGTAGGGATCAGCGCGAACTCGAATCGATCCAGAAGCGATATCCGATCCGGATGCCCGGTACCGTGCGGTTGAACGGGTTGCACCTCAAAGTAATCTTCCAACTCCAGCCGTGCTCCGCCGGCCGCGCTGAGTCCGCCGCTTAACGAGTGCGCCCAAAGATCGGTCAGCACCTCGGGCGTACCGATCAGCGTTGGTTTGACGCCGGCACCCGATGTGTCGCGGCCGAAGAAGTGGCGACGCATGCCGGCCATTTCCTCAAGCCCGCCGATGTGATCGCTGTGCAGGTGCGTAATGAGAACGCGCTCTATCGCGGGATAGTTGATCACGCCACCCACATCAAGGTAGGCGAACCCGGGTTTACTCTTGAGCTGGTGCAACGCCGTCGGACCGGTTGCGCCGAAGTCGATCAGCAACGTACAATCCGGTTTGTCCTGACGACTCGGACCGTCGGTCCAGGCCTCGATGAGTGCGTTCGAGTGGAATGAGCGTTTCGCGAACGCCGATCCGACTCCAAGAAACGTCAGCGTGAGCACCATAGCTCTAAGATCCGGGTTGCGGCACCTATCAATTATGCGTCCGGATCGCGAGCGGTTCTACGCGCGAGATCATCGGACACCTTGATACGCAGAATATCGTAACTGCCGACGAGCGCCTGAAAATCGCTCCGCGCGAAACTGATCACGTCGACAGGGGTAAGACATCGGACACTCGCCGTGCGCAGTGTATCGTTCAACAGCGCAATTTCGCCGAAGGAATCGCCCGCCGTCAAGGTCGCCACCCGCCGATCTTCACCCGCCGCGTCCGGCTGAAGCACCTCGGCCTCGCCGGTTTCCATGATGTAGAAGCGATCGCCGATCTCACCGCGCCGGATGATCATATCACCCTCGCGGAAGTGAGCACGGGGAACCCGCCGGGTTCGCTCCACGTCCAACTTGGTGATGTCCCGTGGGAAAACCATATCCAGGGCCCAATCAATTCCCACGCGAATCTTTGAGCGAAGGCCCGGCAACTTCATGAAATAAACCGAACGCCATAGCCACCACGCCAACAGGCCGGCGACGTTCACGCCGAGTATGTGCGCCACCCCACAACGGTGCCCGACCACGGCCAACTGCCCCAGACCGCCGAACGCAAACGGCTGCGTTGGTTTTCCGGCGATGGCGGCGAGGACGTTTCGGGCGCATTGCTTCCCCTGCCTCATGGCGTACTGTGCCGTCGGGGGACAGTACCCTCCGCGACGGACATCCGGAATCATCGCGGCGTCACCCAGCGCCCAAATACCCTCAACGCCCCCAACGCGAAGGTGCTCGTCGGCTAGAATGCGGCCTCGCTCTTGCGGAAATCCAGTCTTGGCGATCAGAGGATGCGGCCCGTTTCCAACGGTGCAGATCACCGTTCCGGCCTGAATGGTCCTGCCATCGTTCAGCACGATTCCCGTCGGCGACGCCTCCTTGACACGGCTTTCGAGAATCAACTCCACTCCGCGATCGCGAAGTTTCTGTTCCGCAAAGCGTGCCAACCCTTCGCCCAGCTCGTTAAGGATGCGATCTCGCGAATGGATGAGCACAATGCGGGCACCGGTAGCACGAGCTTTGGGATAGTATCGCAGGACCGCCTTGATCATGTCGTTAATCTCGGCCACGGTTTCGACGCCGCTGAAACCTCCGCCGACGGTGACCACGGTAAGAGCTTGGCGACGCAAACATTCGTCCGGTTCGATGTCCGCCTCTTCGAGCATGCTGAGAACGTGGTTTCTCAGATGAAACGCGTCACCCAACGTCTTGATCGGGAGAGAATGCTCGGCCATGCCGGGGATGCGCGACAGATCCATCGTCAACCCGAGGGCTACCACGAGATGGTCATACCCCAGCGTCTGCACACGCCGCTTGTCTCTACCCACGATCCGGATCTCGCGCGATTCCGTATCGATGGATTCCACGGTCGCGCAATGGAACTGCACGTGCTTGCAAAGCTGTCGGATCGGGTTGAGGATGTGAGTCGGCTCGATTCTGCAGGCGACGACCTCCGGCAACATCGGTTGGAAGACGAAGTAGTTTTCCTCGCTGACCAGGTGTACTTCGATTCCACGGTTGCGTCGGGTGCGCCGTCCGAGTTCCATCGCCGCAGAGATGCCCGCGAACCCGCCGCCGAGAATCACGATGCGAACCAGTCCGTTTTCACCCATCAAACGCCGTCCTGTGTGGTGCGCTGTGTTCCAGCCATGGACGAATTATACGCCGGCAAGTAATCGCTCTAGCTCCGCCAGAATCTTGGCCAGCGCGAGAGCATCATAATCCCCCGCCCGTTCATTTCGCTGAGCGTCGTACAGCAGGTCACGGAGGTTGCCCAGCGCGCCGAGGATGGCCGTGTGGTTGTCAGGCACGCTGCCCGACTCTGCGATGCCCAACCGATACAACGCGTACAACGCTGAGAACGTCTGTACGCCCGCCCGATACCCTAGCTGGGCGATCCGTTCACGATCACGCGTTAGCGAGCGGATCATTCGGAACGTCGCCGCACGATCGAACCTCGTTTGAGATGCCCTCTCGGCTAAGACACTGGCGAGCGATGCGACAGACTCGGCGGCGGAACGCACCGCCGCGCGATCGGCTGATCGTATGTTTAACGATCGACCGATCCGATCGACTTGTTTGCGAATCTCGTCGCGCTGCTCAGACGTCAACAAGTCCAACAGAACGCCGCACATCGCCCAGGTGGCCGCGTTCCAGACGGGTTCCCCAAGCTTCCCGACCACTTCGCGTCGTTGCCGCCAGCTCGGGACCGTCAGATCATGGTGGCATGCGTAGCATTCAAAAACCGCATAGTCGACGTCGGCGTCGCTCGCCGCCCAGCTCGCGAGCTTCCGCATCTCCTCACGCAACGTCACTGCCTGGCCTACCGCCCAGACACGAACGTGAAACCACGAACCTTCGTCGGGGCTGATGTACGACTGCTCATCGCGCCAATGCTTGGGCACATTGAATAAATCGCCGGCGAGCTCGAAGGTCAGTGGTGGATGCCCCGCGGCCAACATCCGGTGGCCAAACGACTTGTCACCGACACCCAGATGGCATGCCAAACATTGCTCCGCCCGACGCACAAGATTTCTCGTGTCGTAAAACCCCTGCTCCGTTCGTTGGTCGTCTGTCAGTTCTTTACGCCAAACACGCGGGTTCTGGTGCGGACCGTTCCATTTCTCCGACCGTCCGTGGCACGCCTCACAGCTAACGCCGTCCTCAATGTCAAAAGCCCGGCCGTGTCTCCGTGGTTCCACATCGAATGCGTGACAGGTTCGACATGCGGCTTGGTCCTTGGCAACGGCGTTCGGACCGAACAAGAGCTTGGCCATTCGATCGGATCGCTCGTCCTCGTACAGAACTTTGTACGCGCGGAAATGTGTTCCCTGACCGCGATCATACCAAAGGTCGTACTCGATGCCGAGAAAAACCTCCCCCGGACGCGGCGTGGCTCCACCATGGCACATTGAACTGGCGCAACTGCTCGCCCCGGTCGCTGTAAGGTTGGTCTGCGTCTGCGCGAAGCGGTCACGGTACGTCGAAGCACCAGCGGTGTGAGGCTTCTTCGTCGACCGGTCGGCCGGCTGCCAAGCCGCGAAACCGAGACCGCCCGTCACAACAAGTGCGAGCAACGCGATTTTCATTCTCCGATGATCCTCACGGAAGGTTGATCACTTAACGGTCAACTCCACGACACCCTTCCAGTCGCGCGGTGGACTTCCCTGCAACGCAAGCGTGTACACGTACTTCGCGGCTGGATCGTCTTGGACGATCGGATGCAGGACATGAAACGCTTGTTCCCAATCACCCGATTCAAAAGCCGCCAAGCCCTCAGCATGAATCTTTATCCGACGCTCAATGGACGCTTTAAGCGCCGAATCGACCGGGATCCGCTCGATGGTGTGCAGATCGACTTCATGCTCCATGCCGGCGGGGCGAAAGCGTGCCACCCGACGCGTGAGAATCTTGTCGGACGCAACCCGAGCACAAACGTCGTCCGTAACCAACACGGGAACACCGACGGTCTTTGTAATTCCTTCAACTCGAGCCGTCTGGTTCACCACCGCACCGAGGACGTCGTACGCATAGATTTGGTCAGAACCCAGCGATCCCGCCACGACGTCGCCCACACCAAGCCCGATGCCGCAGGCCCAGCCGTCGGTCACCTCAGCCATGCTATCCACCATCTCCAGCGAGGCGAGACATGCAAGCTCGACGTGGTTCTCAGCAGGATAGGGGACGTTCCAACAAGCAAGGATGCCATCGCCCATGTACCTTAAAACCACGCCCTTATGATCGTAAATGCATTGGGTCATCGCGGTCAGGACGCTCCGCAAGTCACCCTCGTATTCGAGAATACGCTCCAGGTTGCCCTCGGTGAGAAGCGAAAACCCGCGGATGTCGAAGAACATGATCGTCGCTTCCACGATCTTGGGGGCCAGCTCGTCCGTCTCTTCGGACTCGAGAATCTTCGACACAAGCTTGTCGGAGAAAAAGCGTCCCAGTCGTGATTGCCACGCATCCATTTTTTGAAGGGACATGGCTCGACTGATCATGTCGGCCACAAGTCCCACCAGGCGGGCCATGTCGCGAAGGAAAGTTCGAGCGGTAGACTTGGCGTCCGCCCCCGGCGCGCGTCCGACGGCATCATCCGTTCCCGCCAAATAGATCAACACAGGGGACTCACCCGGCACGGGCATGGCACAGCAGATCGCCCAGTCGACCCCCTCGTGCGCCGTGCCTTTCTGGGCGCCATCCAATACCTGCGTCCAGCAGAAGGTGACGGGTTTGGGTGCGGCTTGCATCGCCTCGTCAATGAGTTGTTGGCTCGCAGGTTTGGGGCTTTCGCGATCTACGGTCGCGTCCTCGGCGTAGACGAGATGCTCCCCATCGATACAGGTGAGCACCCGCACCCACTCAGCGCTGGTCGCCATCCGCAACAGTCCGCACGCATAGACGTAGAACTCGGCACGCGACTTGGTTCGCAGGATCTCCGGCAACTCCATCAAATCCAACAGGCGCATGCGGTCTTCGTGACCACCACGCAGCCGAAGATCGTCAGCGCCGAGCGTAAACTGATACGCCGGACCCGGCGCCGTCGCTGACGACGCCGTCACGCCGGAGCCATCCTCGGGGCCGATCACGTGGAATGTGGTGGAGCCGATCACGAAGTAATCGCGAGGTCCGAGCTCAAACTGATCGCTCGGTTTTCCGCGAAAGAAAACCGGGTTGCTTGCGCTTTTGCTGCGATAGACGCGGACCGTCATACCGCAAGCCTGCAAATGTACGTGGCTGCGACTCAGATACGGCTCGCCCGGGACATATCCGGACACCACAGCGGATGCGCCGATCAGCAGCTCGACTTCCTCGACGAGTTCAAAGGTCGAAATCACTTGCCCGTCGCGTTTGACGATGAGTTTCACGGTGTCGTTCGTCCAGGGGGAAGGGGTGCCGACCCGACAGGTTTCGTTAACACTCGCAGCGCCGTAAGCTCCCGCAGCGTACGACCGGGCCCCGGGTTTCTCGCCGGTTGATGGTACGTATGGCAGGTGGAGCAGTCGTCGGCCACGCCCCCGGTGGCCGATTCACCCCGCCCACTTTGCGGTGCGTGACACGCACGGCACG
>JADFRO010000005.1 GCA_022561255.1 Planctomycetota bacterium
AGCAGTTCCGATACGCGAAGGTTTGCGGCGATGCGCTCGTCTTGACCGTTGACCGTGACTTGCATGATCGCCCCACCTGAGAACGGGCGGATGCCCTACCCGCCGCTGCAGGGGATTATAAGACGAAGCCGCTCACGCCTCAACGGGAACGATTACTTCTGCTCCGATTACGAGCCCGTAGACGATGGCGGCCGCGACAAGGGCCATTGCGATGGCGACCTTGGCCTGGATACGCTGGGCGACGATGCCCGGTTCGGGACAATCGTCCTTACGGTTCGCCCACAAGACGATTCCGGCGAAGCAAAGTGCTCCTGGAGTACCGAAATAGAGCACCGTCGTCAGGGCGACGTCCGTCATGGCGGGGCGGTAGAGGAGCATGGCCGTGGCGATCACGAGGCTGGCGAGGGCTATCCATACACTGGCGAACGCAAGCATGTTGCACCTGGGGGCCGATGAGATTCGTAAGGCCTACGGCGCACGTCGCGCCCGTCTCAGTGTACGCTTCTTTTGGGAGGATTCCAGAATGTTTGTGAGCATCAATCACATTCCAGTGGCCGACGGTCGTGAGGACGATTTCGAGCAGTTGTTCAAAACCCGCGATCGCTCCGTCGAGGAGCAGCCCGGCTTTGTCAGCTTGGACATTCTCAAACCGGGGATGCTTCTTTCCATGTCGAGCGACCCGCCCACCAAGCAGGACAACACCTACCACGTGCTCACGCGGTGGGAGTCGGAGCAGGCGTTCTTCGCCTGGGTTCGGTCGGACTCTTTCAAGCAGGCTCACAGGCAGAAACGCGATCCGGGAATCTTCGGCGGCAAGGCCATGGTGACCACGCACGCGACGATTGAGGGGGCTGGAAAGTAGTACGTCCGCGCGGGCTGAAGCCCGCGGCTCGGAGTGGATTCTTTCGTTGGCGCGGGTGGTTCGTACGCGCGGGTGGTTCACGCTCTTGTATTGATGATCTATGCCCGCAGGAAGTTTGCGATGAGGCGGCTGCCCTCGGTGGTGAGGAAGCTTTCGGGGTGGAACTGCACGCCTTCGATCGGCATGGACGTGTGGCGAATGCCCATCAGCTCGTCGCGATCGGTCCAGGCGGTTACTTCGAACTCTGCAGGAAGCGAGTCGCGCTCCAGCGTGAGCGAGTGGTAACGCGTCGCCGTGAACGGGTTCGACAGGCCGTAGTAAATGCCCTGGCCGTTGTGGTGGATCGGGCTGGTCTTGCCGTGCATTAAGCGTTTCGCGCGAACGACCGTCCCGCCGAACGCCTGCCCGATGCACTGATGACCGAGGCAGACGCCGAGGATCGGGACGGATCCGGCGAAGCGGTTTACGAGCTCGACACTCACGCCGGCTTCGTTGGGTGTGCACGGGCCCGGCGAGATGATGATGTGCGTGGGCTTTAACGCGGCCAATTCGTCGAGACTGGCGGCGTCGTTGCGAACGACCTTCATTTCGCGCTTGTCGTCCAACCCGCCGATGGTCTGCACGAGGTTGTAGGTGAACGAGTCGTAGTTATCAATGACGAGAATCACGCGGTGATTGTAGCTGTAACGCCGCGGCTCGACAACGCGCGAGTATTGTTTCGTTACTCGCCATACGATGGGATGCGTCCGTCCCCCACCCTTCGCCGTTGGCGAAGAATGGGGCACCCGCGCAGGAGTGCCGATGAGCAACACGGCTTCCCCCCTTACCAAGGGGGGATCGAGGGGGGTCGCCTGCCGGACTTGGTGCAAAGTGCGCTCGAGCGTTACCTGAGTATGCGAAGCGTCGGTGTGTCGGAGTTGCAGGTGGCTACGAGCTCCGCGATGACGGCGTCGGCGATGAGCTGGCCGGTGCGGGTGAGAGCTATGCGTGCCTTACTGACGCGTACGAATTTCTGATCGCACATACGCGAAAGTTTGTCGCCGAAGAGCGCGATAGGGTCCGAACCGGTTCGGGCTTGGAATTCACAAACGGATAGCCCCTCGTTGAGTCGAAGCTGCATCATAATCAGTTCGTGCATCAGCGTCTCGCCGCCGATGGCTTCGGACTCTCGTTCGGCGTGACTGTCCTGCTCGATCATGCGAACGTAGCCGTTCACGTCGGCGACGTTCTTGTAGCGTCGTCCGTCGACGCACCCGGCAGCGGACGGTCCCACGCCGATGTACGGCCTGTTTCGCCAGTAGATAAGATTGTGCAAACACTCCTCACCCGGTTTGGCGAAGTTGCTGATTTCGTATTGGCGGAAACCGGCTGCGGACAGCGTGTCGATGGTGATCATGAACATGTCGGCTTCGAGATTTTCGTCGCACGGCGTGACGCGGCCAGCCTCCCGTTGAGCGGTGAGTCGCGTCTTTGGTTCGTAGGTCAGTCCGTAACAGGCGATGTGGTCGACGCCGAGATCGATGGCCTTTTGAAGCGATTGCGACCAGGTGTCGAGCGATTGGCCTGGGATGCCGAAGATCAGATCGAGGTTGATACGCTTGAACCCGTGACGTCGTAGCGTTGCGATCGACGGGGCGATGTCGTCGGGTGAATGCAGCCGCTCAAGAGTTTCCAACTCGTCGGTGAAGAAGGACTGGGCTCCCATCGATACACGCGTAACGCCGGACGCAGCCAGCAGCTCCGCCTTGGCGTCGTCGACGGTGGCGGGATTGGCCTCAACCGTAAACTCATCGACGCGATCCACCGGGACCACGTTACGAATTGCGGTGAGCAGCCTTGCCAATTGATCGATTGGAAGAAGCGTCGGCGTGCCACCGCCGCAGAAGATCGTACGAATCTCCTGCGGTGAGTCGGCGATTCGGTGCTCAAGTTCTCGAATGATCGCACCGACCAGTGGAGCTGTGTCACGATCCTTTAGGGCGACGGAGTAGAAGTCGCAGTAGCCGCACTTCGTTTCGCAAAACGGAGTGTGAACGTACAACCCGCAACCCGAATCCTCCGGAGCCAACGGTTCTTCTCCCCTCCTTGCCAAGGAGGGGCTGGGGGAGGTCTCTGAAGATGGCGACGGAACCGCCTGTGGTCCGTCGTTGGTAAGGGGGGACGAGAGTGGGGCAACTTTTCTGGAACGGGCACCAAGTGGCGCTGCGTCGGAGATTCTCATTGGACGTGGAACTGCAATAATAAATCACGCTTCTATGTACTGAGCCGCGGGCTTCAGCCCGCCCGATTTCGCTACGTTTGGATGCTACTCGATGGCCGGTAGATCGGGAAGTCGACTGCGGGGATCGCTCTACGCCGGCGAAACGATCTATTCGAGATAACCCAAACCGCGAAGTCGTTCCGTAACGTCCTCGTCTGACTCGGCTGACTCAAGGACGGAGAGCTCTTTTTCGATCACGTGAACGATAAACTCATCGGCGGACCCGTATCCCGCGGCGTCGGCGATTTTCTTAACGCGATCGTAGAGATTGGCATCGAGCTTGATCTTGGCCACGGACGTAACTCCTTAGTTGTTGGGACGGTCGACGACAGCCGTCGATGTCGATTCGAAGAGGCTGGTGCCCGTCATCGTCGACGGCGGTGACACGTTGAACATTCGAAGAATCGTTGGAGCGATGTCCACCAGCGACGGAGCATCGCTTGCGATTCGCCGGTTGCTGAAAATCACACCGGGAACCTGATCGGCAGCGACGCAGTGGTCGGCGCTCCACGCGGAGTCGTTGTCGCGGACGATTTTCTTGGTGATTTCGCCCAGCGCGGTTTCCCAGGATGCGCGATAGCCGCGATGGTACCCGATGATCAGGTCGGGAGCGGTCGAGGTATAGGGTCCGGTGTAGACCTCGTCTGCGCGGTAGACCTCGGCGATTACGGGCTGCCCGTCCTCCGGGTCTCGAACGGCCAGTAACTTCTCGCGAAGCTCTTCGAGCAGGGCGTCGCGATCGGCCGGTTCAACGATGCCGTCGCGCTCGCGACCCTTGAGATTAACGTACAAGCCGTTAATGCCGAGTCCGTAGGCTCGCGTTCGTGCCCAATTGACCCGGCGTGTCTTTTGCTTCTCGAACAAACCTTTCGCGTACTTGGGTCCGAGATATCCGTTGTCCCTCAGCCAGGTGTTGAGATTGAACTGGCGGCGAAAGTTGCAGAATCCGTGGTCGGACATGACCAACACGGTCGCGTCGTCGTAACGCCGGGCTACGTGGCCGACGATTTTGTCCATCTCGGCGTAAAGGGCGTCGACGACGCCATCAAACTTTCGAGCTTGTTTGGCCGTGCGGACCGGATGCTTTTCGTCACCGTCCCACCAGAAGATGTGTGACTGCAGGTCCGTGCTGGAAAAGTAAAAGAACAGCAGTCCATCCTCGTAATGATCCATCGCGTAATCGAGAAGATTCAACCGCTCCAAAAGAACGTAGCGAGCCTGCCTATGATATTCTCGATCGGTGAAGACGCGGTTGGAACGAGCGTTGTTCTCCTCTTGGAACCCGGTCGTGTAGAAAAGCCCCAAGGCCTCCGCGAGTTCGGTAATCATCTCCGGCGGCTCGGTGATCTGAACGTCACCGGGATCGGAAGGGTCGATGTTGATCGGCGAAAAGAACAATCTGAAGTTCGGTCGAACCTCTTGGAGGTAGATCCGGCAGATGCCGCTGACGTGCGTGTCGGGCAGGAAGGGCGGCATTTCCAGGGTGAAATCGAGCTTCGTCCACGCACTCCACTCACCGACGTTTAATACGATCGTTTGATCCTGGATGTCGATGCGGGCGCTGGACTCGGTCGGATGGCGATAGACGTCGAACTTGATCTTGGCGTCAACGGGTTTTTTCAGCGCGGTGTTCTTGGGCCCGATGAGTTCCGCCGTCGCGTGATTCTTATCGAAGACGATTCGCCTGCGCATCCCGCCGCCCTCGCTGACTCGTCCCCTTGTATCCTCGGAGAAGTATTGATAGGTTCCGAATCCGCCCTGAAGATCAGGCGCGCCCATGCCGGCGAGGCAGCAGACGTGCCCGTGTTTTGACGGGCTGGGCGGATAGTTCGATGGGATGTCGTAAATTTTCACCGGGACGCCGGCTTCGTCGAGATAATCCCAAAACGGCGTCCCATGTCGCTGTAGCAGGGTCTGCGTCGGGTTGTGCTGAAAGGGCCAAAACGTCAAGGGTATTTTGTGTTTTCCGATCTCCCAGCCGTCCTCCCCTCCGATCGTAAGTGCGGCGGAGTAGACGGGGGCGGCTTGTTTGGTCGGGTCGCGGTGAACGAAATCGAAGATGCCGTGTACGCCGGGCCCCGCGCCGGTGATGAAGTTGGACCACGCGACGGGGCTCTGCGGTGGGATGCTCGTCGCAAGCGGCCGAAACCCGCCGTTGTCGCGCATCCGAGCGAGGTTGGGCATTAGGCCTGCGTCCATCAGCCTCTCGCATCGTCGCGGGTCCATTCCGTCGAACCCGATGATGACCACCTTGGGCAGCGGTTCACGCTTACCGTCGCACGCGGGGAGGGCTAGGCCTAGCGTCGTCGCACCCGTAACGAGAAGCGCAGCCGTGATCCATCGTCGTCGCTTGATCATCGAATCTTCGCCTTCGAGGAGCGCTTGCGTGATTTTTTCTGTGAGCTGCGGGTCGGCTTGGATGATCCGTTCCGCCCGTTGGACTTCCCGCTGGACTTCCCGTTGGACTCCGCGACGTTCAGCGGCTTGCCGTCCATGTGCGCGGGAACTTCAATGCCGAACATATCAAGCACGGTGGGTCCGATGTCCATCAGTCGCGGATGCTCGGTCTCGATCTTGCGGTTGCAGAACAACACGCCGGGCACGAGTGTGGGATCGATGCAATGATCGCCGCTCCACGCCTTGAGATTGTCGTGGAACAGTCGGTCGGTTGGCTGACCGATGGCCGCCTCCCACGAGACGCGATACCCCGTGTTGTATCCCAAAATCAGGTCCGGACTCTGATCGGTGTAGGGCCCGTCGTAGATGCGGTGGGCGTTGAACGCCCGACGAATCGCCTCTTCGTCGTTTTCTTCATCGCGCATTCCGGTCAGCTTCTCCGCGATTTCATCGCGTAACCGGTTGGCATCCTTCGGATCGACGATGCCCTGCGCCTCACGGCCTTTCACGTTAAGCCATAGACCCGCAAGCCCCACGCAGTACGCCTTGGTCTTGGACCAATCGACCCCGGCGAGGTATTTCTGATGGCGGCCGCCCTCTTTCAGCGTGAGGTAGCCGTTTTGTTCGAGCCAGACGTTTAGATCGATCCCGCGCCGAAACGGGTTGAACCCGTGGTCGGAGATGACCATAAGCACGGTGTCGTCGCTCTCGCACACCTTCATCGTTCGACCGACGAGCTTGTCCATGCGAACGTAAAGTTCGTCGATGGCGTTGCGGTGCTGGTTGTCACCTTGACCGGAGTGCGCGGGGTGTTTCGGGTCGATGTACCGCCAGAACATATGCTGTATTCGGTCGGTGCCGTCGAACACGCATACGCATAGCCCGCGTCGGACTTTCTCCAGCGCGTCGAAGAACATCGTTTCACGTTCCTCGTCCGCTTCGAGACACTGATGCAAAAAGCCGTCGTCGTCGAGGATTTTCGCATTCAGGCCCCACGTGTCTTCTGCGAGTCCGAGCGTGGCGAACGACCCCTGCGACTTGGATAGATAGGTGCTGAACACCGTCGGGTGGGAAATCGGCATCGCCGGCTTGTCCGGGTCGATCTGAACCGGCGTTACGTAAAGCTCGAACTCCGGCTCGGTGCGTAGCAGCAGGAACTCGCAGATTCCCCTCACCTTAAGGCCCAAAGCAGCCTTGAACTGCACGGGCGTCCACGGCGAATACGTCCCGGCGGTAAGCTCGACGGTTTCGCCAGCCACCGTTAGCACGGCGTGGTCCCGGCCTGTGATGGTAACCTCGAACGGACACTTCAATGGCTCTGTCGACTCGATCATGCCGTCCAGCGGACCGACCAGGTGCGAACAAATGGTGTCGCCGTTGCGCGTGACGTGAATCTGCTCACCGCCGATGTGGTCGGGATCCTCACCCTCTCGCGTTGTGTAAAACGAGAACGTGCCCTGCGTACCGCGTAAGTCGGGCACGCACATGGCCGACAGCAGCACGCCGCGAAAACTCTCCGGCGGAAAGGTGATCGGAACGCGGATGATGTTGCTGAAGATTCCGTGTTCACCCAGAAGATTCCAAAACGGCTTGCCCTTTCGCAGCAGTCGGATGTCGGGCTTGCCCAGTGGAATCTTGTACGGACCTATCTGGCAGACGCGCGACGAGCCGTGGATGCTGACGGATGACAGCAGGGGTTTGTAGGTCCGCTTGTCGCGAGTTAGAAAATCAAAAATGTTGTGCTTGCCGGGGTTGCAGCCGGTGAGAAAAGTTGACCACGCTACGGGCGATAGCGGCGGGGCCGTCGTCGCAAGACGGGTGAAGGTTCCCTGTCGTTTGAGTTTCGACAGGTTGGGCATCTTCCCCTCGCTCATGTACTTTTCGGCGAGGGTCGGCTCCATTCCGTCCAGTCCCAGTATCACGAAGCGTTTCGTGCGGGCGCGGGCGAGGGCTTTTCGTCCGCGTAAAAGGCGAATCGCCCAGCGCAAGGGCCAAAGAAAGATCGCTGCCAGTCCTGAGAAAAACGCGATGAAGAATGCGAACAGGGTAGTACCTACCGCGAATCCGGCGCCGGGGCCGATGTAGGCGTGCGCTTCGGTTTGCGTCGCAAGAACGATCGCGACGGCAGTAAGCACGATGCGAAGCGATGGGTTTCCGCGTGGTTGCATGATCGTGCGACTCTACTCTTTCTTTCGCCGGGGCGAGGTGCCGCGTCTACAAGCACGCGCCTTTTCCCGATCAAACGCCGATCGCCCCACCTCATATCGACCAAGTGCAGCCAGTTTAGACTCACTTCGGCTCCGCTTCAAGGGAGAGCGGCGTCCATGGGACCAGCCCAACCACTATGGAGTCCGTGCGGCGGTGTTGCTGGAAACGCGTGGCTAAAGTGTTACAATCAGCTTGGTTTGCAAGAGGGGTCGCAACCAGGAAACGGGGCCGTTTCCAGCAGTTTCCAGCATTGGAAATCCACGTTTATCGAATAGGAGGTTTCATGCGCTCTGGTTTATTGCTCACACTTGCTCTCGGGTGCACGTTTCTCAGCACTTCTCACGTCGTCGCGGCGGGCGATCCTGGCGACGGTTCCCTCGCGGCGCGCTACAAAGCCGACGCTCGCCGAATCATCGACGCGGTGATGGCCGGGAACGACGCCTACAACAAGCTGGAGACGCTTTGCATAGAAATCGGCCACCGCCTCAGCGGCTCGCCGCAGCTTGAACGAGCCGTCGAGTGGGCGGTCGCCGCGATGAAGAAGGATGGTCAGCAAAACGTCCGCGCCGAGCGGGTAATGGTTCCACACTGGGTTCGCGGCAGCGAGTCAGCCACGATGATTTCACCTCGTCGCGAATCGCTCGAGATGCTCGGTTTGGGTCGCTCGATCGGCACGCCGCCGGAAGGCATCACCGCGCCGGTCGTTGTGGTGAAAGACAAGGAGCACCTCGCGCGAATCGGCAAAGCGGCGGCCGGGAAGATCGTACTCTTTAATTTTCCGATGCCGCCGTACGATCCCGAGCGCGGCGCCGGATACGGGCAAACGGTTTTCTATCGTACGAACGGCGCGAGCCTCGCTGCGGCTCAAGGCGCGGTCGCAGCCTTGGTCCGATCCGTCACCGCCAAGAGCTTGCACACCGCCCACACAGGTGCGATGCGCTACGATCCCGAAATTCCGAAGATTCCCACAGCGGCTGTATCCATCGAAGACGCCGAAACGATCGCTCGCATGACCAAGCGAGGTATCGAGGTTGTTGTGAACCTCAAGATGGAGGCCAAGACGCTTCCTGACGCGCCTTCGGCAAACGTCATCGGCGAGCTTCGCGGGCGGACGCACC
Organism: Planctomycetota bacterium; assembly: GCA_022561255.1. GTDB lineage: Bacteria > Planctomycetota > Phycisphaerae > UBA1845 > UBA1845 > JAJRUK01. The sequence goes on from JADFRO010000005.1 coordinate 8,846, forward strand.
CAGAGGAAATCGTTGTGATCGGCGGTCACCTTGACTCGTGGGACGTCGGCCACGGTGCGCACGACGACGGCGGCGGATGCGTCATCGCCATGGAAGCGATCAACGTACTGCGTAAACTCAACATGATTCCGCGCCGCACGATCCGTGTGGTGCTCTTCACGAACGAGGAAAACGGTCTGGCCGGCGGAAAGGCGTACGCAGCCGACCACGCCGGCGAGATGAAAAACCACGTTGCAGCCATCGAGTCCGACAGCGGCATTTTTCAGCCGCGGGGATATTCGCTTGAATGCGAGAACGATGCGTACGAGAAGGTTGCGCTGGACCAACTCAGCGATATCGTGCGTTTGTTGAGCCCGCTTGGACCTATGGATGCGAAACTCGGCGGGTCCGGCGCCGACATTGGGCCGATGAAGCCTGAGGGCGTGGTACTGCTGGGCCACCGCGTCGAGGGTTCGACCTACTTCGATTATCACCACACGGCCGCCGACACGATCGACAAGATTGATCCGGTCCTCCTAAGCAAGAACGTCGCCGCTATCGCGACGGTTGCCTACATCCTGGCCGACATGCCCGACCGCATCGGAACGCCGCCGACGCCCGATGCATCCTCGCACTAAGAAACTTGCAGCGGGCAGAGCTGCGCTCCGCAGGAGTACGCCCTAGGTGACTGAGCCGCATGCTTTAGCTTGCGCGAACTCAAGAATGCAGTCGACGTAGGGCGGGCTATTGCCCAATGGCCCTAAGCTAAGTTTGGCATAGCCGTGCTGGTTGTTGCGTTTTACCGTAACCACGGCTGCGGGGTTTGTCGAATCGCCGGAGAAAGGATCGTCCCGGACGTTTTCGAATTCTCGCACTACGCACATTGCTTAACAGGTATTGATACAGTTGTATAATTTCTTGTGGATGTGCCCGATTCATGGCAATCAGTGCAGCTTTGACGTGCGTTAACGCGGTCAAGTAACTCAAGTCGATCGCGTGAAGCTCGGTACTACGCGCGGCATCAACCATCACCCAACGGACCAGATTGTTCAGGATCAAGTGTGCGTAGATTTCTTTAATCACGCCGACCGGCGTGTGGGACCGTAGATTTTGAATGTTGAGCCCATGCTTCCACTCGCGATAGATGGTTTCGATTTGCCATCGCCGATGATAGAGGCCAACAAGCTCACCGTAGGTATGCGTCCTGGTATCCGTCAAAGAAGTAAGTAGCCAGCTTGGTCGAAAACCGGGTCGCTGATAACGAAGCAGACGGGCCGAGAGAACGCTGGGCAGGTCCGGATGCTTGCAGCGAACCGCGGAAGTCGGATGGAACGCTACGATCCATTCATTGACGCCAACTTGTTGACTTCGTCTCACATGGCCAGCATGCTGATTGGATAACCGAAGCAGGAAGTGCGCGCCACGCAACGGGATTTGCCAGATCGCCCTGTAGGGAAAAAAAGCCGCGGTCCATCAGCACCAAATCGTTGCGGCGAAGATGCCGAATCAGGTGGCGTAACGCATGGTGTTCGGTAAAACGCTTTCCAATGAGCTTGAAATCAAGGCAAAAACCCGTCAGCACAGAGCACAAGGACACCAGTTTGGCCTGTGGTCGGTGCCGTCGACCGTGTTGGTTACGCGGCTGTCCAAAGCATTGAGTGACCTTGGGAGCGATGGGTAGATCGACATCGGATCCGTCGATGGCCAGAAGGCGAAACGTATTCTTCCATAGCAAAGAGGAGGCGAATCGATCCTCGAAGCGATGCGTTAGCGTCCGCCACAGGTTACGCCAGAATCCGAGCGTGAGTCGCTGTCTGGCTTGACAGAAAGCTTCCTCGCTTACGATTGTGGTGCCCAGCCAGGGACATCTCGCGCGCACCAGTCCCCAGGCTTGTGTCAGCCCTTGCGTCATGGAGGTCGTATGCAGCCCAACGTACATCATTAACCACGCGACCACCTCAGGAACCAGCGGACCGCTGCGTTGGGGGGCGCAACCCGCGTCTGTCGCTGCTTCTGTGAAAACATTCGATGGCAAAATGGATTGGAACGGAGCCAAACCGTAGCGCTGAAAAATCGTTGTAGCCCGGCGACAGTGTCGGTCGATGGTCATCATGTTCAAGCCTCCATGCAGTAGGTGATGACGGGTGGTCTTCCTTGACCACGCTTAACAACCCATTCATCGACTGCGGGAGGCTTTTTTGTCGAATACCTTAGCTTAGGGCCAGCGGGCTATTGCCCGCCCTACCGGATCTCCCGATGCAACGAACGTGACTTTGGGTATGTGATCGCATCAAGCGACCGCAGCGTTCAACCGACTTGTTCTCGTGGCGTAGCCAAGCATGAGGTGGACCAATTTCGTAGCCAACTTTGATCGGCGCATGGCGTCGTGGATGGGGTTCTACGGGCACCGTCTGCTTCGCTATTCGCTGGCCATCATTTTCATCTGGTTCGGGATGCTGAAGCCTCTCGGAATGAGTCCGGCGGCCGATCTGGTCGCGAACACGGTGTACTGGTTCCCACCCGACGTTTTCGTCCCGATCTTGGGATGGTGGGAAGTAGCCATCGGAGTGGGCCTCCTGTTTCGGCCATTGGTTCGGATGGCGCTATTCCTCTTGTTCCTTCAGATGCCCGGCACGGCCCTGCCGTTGCTGCTCCTGCCTGAGGTGTGTTTCTCGAAGTTCCCGATCGGTTTGACGCTTGAAGGGCAATACATCATCAAGAACCTTACGATCATCAGCGCGGCCATCGTAATCGGCGGGACCGTTCGCAGCCATTCCAGCGACCAACGACTGCTATGATGTACCAAATCTTAGGCGCGACATCGCGGGTCGCGACTGTCAAGAGATCACCGTCATCCGCGCAGCAGCGTCATGACCTCCGCGCGCGTGCGTGCGTCGGATCGGCACAGGCCTCGCACAGCCGAGGTCAGCATCACGCTGCCAGCTTTCTTGACGCCCCGGCAGGTCATGCAGGTGTGGGTCGCTTGGATCACAACCGCGACGCCCTTGGCTTTGAGCTTGTTCATGAGCAGGTCGGCGATCTGCGAGGTCAATCTTTCCTGGACCTGAGGCCTGTGGGCGAAGGCGTCGACGACGCGGGCGAGCTTGGAAATGCCCGCGACCTGCCCGTCGGGCAGGTAGGCGAGGTGAGCATGGCCTTCAAAGGGCATGAGATGGTGCTCGCAAATGGAGTTGAAGGCGATGTCCTTGAGCACCACCAACTCGTCGTAAACCTCGGTAAAAGCCGTGTTGAGGTACTCAGACGGATCGACGTCCAGGCCGTTGAACAACTCGCTGTACATTCTAGCGACACGACGTGGAGTGCCTCTGAGGCCCTCACGGTCGGGGTTTTCGCCGACGGCGACGAGGATTTCGCGAACGGCCCGTTCGATGCGATCGAAGTCCATGATGGCGCCAGGATACGCGCAAAAGCCGGCTCGTCCAAGTTCGCCTCGAAGGGGGCGCACCCGCTTGTAGAACGGCGTTGTGAAGGCTATAATTCGATCGGCCGGCGTGAGCCGCTGTCGAACACGATTGAGCCCCTGACGGCCCGCCCGAATCCTGCGCAGCGGAGGAATTAACGATCACAGCCGAAGCGAGTGTAGAAATGTCCGGCGCTGGCGAGCGACTCGGACGGCGAGCGCCTCATCCTGTGTTTTGGGTGATCGCCGGGCTTCTGGGCGTAATCGCGATCTCAACGGCGACGCGACCTGGCGGGTTACGGATGGATGGGTTGGCGTTTGCCCAATTGCCGCCCTCGGCCGGTGCTCGTGGAGTTTTTGCGTTTTCCGGGCAGTTTTCAAAGGGTAACTACGGTGTCTTCATGGTCGACACCGACGCCATGACGATCTGGGCGTATGAGTATCTTCCGCAGAAGGGTTGTCTGCGGCTGGCGGCGGCACGCACGTGGCGGTACGATCGCTACCTGGAAAATCACAACATATGCGACCTGCCGCCGGAGGCGGTGGAACGCATGGTTGAGGAGCAGCGCCAGTACCGATTGCAAGCGAGCGAAGCGGCGCTGCCTTAGTGCAGCGTTGTGTCCTACGTGGCGCGGGCTTGGGTTCCGCGGTTGTTACCGGGCGGTGGGTCGGTGACCGTAGGCAGCACTCGTACGGAAGATTTCCAACGACAAGAGGCATCACTCCCTATGGCAAAGATGTTTTATTCCGCCGAAGAGGCTCGCGAAAAGCTGGGCAAGACGGAAGAACAACTCAAGGATCTCGTGCGCGAGGGCAAGCTACGCGAGTTCCGTGACGCCGGATCGGTCAACTACAAAGTCAGCGACGTTGACTCGATCGCGGCGGCGGACCCAGTGGAGGCAACAGCCTCACTGAGTGGATCGTCAATGTTGACAGCGGCGAGCGCGTCGGCGAGTGGTGAGATCGTTCTGGAACCGGCCGACGATTCGAGCATCGAGTTAGCACCCTCAGCCAGTGACGTCATGACGCTCGACGATTCGGACGCAGCGGACACGCAAGCCGGCTTGAGGGCCAAAGAGGGCAGCTCCGTTCCATCGATCGGCATCAATGTCTTCGACGACGACGAACTCGATGAGCACGTCGATCCCCTGGCCCAAACAGCCGTGAGCGACGTGGCGGGTTTGGGTATCGAGGGAGCGGGGAGCGGGTCAGGAATTTTGGACCTGACCCGCGAGAGCGACGACACGTCGCTGGGTGCGGAACTGCTCGACGAAATCTATACGAGCGGTGACGACGAGGCCGAGGAAAAATCCGAAAGCGCGCTGGCGATGGGTGAGGACACGCGCGCGGGTCTCGACGAAGCGATCCCGGAAGAAATGGGCGAAGAGGGTGAAGCGGAAGGCGCTATGGCGGGCGTCGCGTCGCGTGCCGTCGTCAGGCAGGTCGTCGAGTACGGACCGGACGCCGTTTCGTCGGGTCTGACGGCGTTCTTGGGTGTGGCGATTGCGGTCATCTGGATCGGTGGTCTTGGCGCGGCGGCGATGGTTCGCGGAAGCGTTCCGTCGATCCTGCTGACGGCGTACAACAACCTCGCGATCTTTGCCGGCGGAGCATTATTGCTCGGCGTGATCGCGGGAGGCGTCTCGTATTTTCTGGCGAAGCGGTCTGGCTAGTTTGCGAAACGCACCGGTCGTGTGAGAGCGCGGGCGGCGAACCGGTTTACAACGGATCGAAAGTCGCTTGGAAGCGGCGGGTTCGATCTGATCTTCGTAATCAAGTGTAGCGCGTTGATCGCGTCGAACGATTCCCTTCGGTACGGGCCGAGGTCGGGTCGGCGGGAAAGCGAGTGGTTCACGAGCATAGGAGGCCAGTGATGCGTGGCGGTATACTTCTAGGAGCCTTGGTAGGATGTTTTTGGGTGGCGTCGTCGGCGGGATGCGTGTCTTTGGATGACCACATGCGCATGAAGGCGGCCAATCGGACGTTGCGTGCGGAGAAGGAGTCGCTAAGTCAGGAATTGTTCGACGAACGCAGCGTCAACGACAACCTGCGAACCAAAGTCGTGTCGGTCGAGCGCGAACTCAGTACGCAGGGTGAACTGCTCTCCAATCTTCGCGGAGAAAACGATCTGCTCGACGAAATGCGTAAGACGGCGCAGACGGCGCTTGAGGACATGCAAGGCCGACAGACCTTCGGCGATCTGGCGCTTCCCAGGCTGCCGGTAAAGCTCGACAGCGCGTTGAAAGCGTTCGCCGACGCCCATCCAACTGAGGTCAGCTACGACTCGTCGCGCGGAACCGTCAAGTGGAAGAGCGATTTACTGTTCCCGCTGGGCAGCGATCAGGTCAAGGCAGCGTCCCTGGGGGCGCTAAACGCCTTTGCGGAGATCATCAAGTCGCCGGCAGCGGTGGACTTCGAAGTCATCGTCGCCGGACACACCGATAACCGTCCGATTCAGCGAGCCGTCACCAGGCAAAAGCATCCGACGAATTGGCACCTTTCCTCGCACCGCGCGATTGCCGTCAGCAACGTGCTGCAAAAGAATGGGTATCGGGGCGAACGTATCTGCGTGATGGGTTGTAGCGAGTTTCGACCGATAGCGGACAACAGCTCGGAGGCCGGTAACAGCCAAAACCGCCGTGTGGAGATTTATCTCGTACCGCGGGGCACGATCATTGGGACGTCGATCGCATTGGCTGCGCCACCAAGCAGCGGAACGGATTCCGAACTCGCTACGAGCACGCCGTAACCGTTGCAACGCGTTGCCGTATGATTCCGGCACGGGACTTGCCACTACGGTTCGATCGCCGAGGAAGCTCCGAGTTCGCCCAGTGCGACGGGTGCAATCGGTCGAGCGTGCGTTCTTGAACCGCGCCCGTTCGACTCCCGCCGTAACGGGCCTCGAACGCGGGGTCAGTCCGGCGAGCAGGGCGGACCGCAGCCATCTTGTGGGAACGGAGCCTCCCACGATCCGCCCGCACGGGTCTGGGGCGAGACCTAGCCGATGATCGAATCAACCACCAGCTCGGCGTTATCGCCGTACCGTCAACGAGGGCACAGCCCGGCGGGTTGGCTACTGAACCTGTTCAGTAATGTCTGGCTGGGCATCTTCTGGGCGGTACTTATCTTCTTCTACTGTTCGATCGGCAGCGCGATTCCCGCGGTCCGTCAGCACCCAAACCTGGAGATGACGGAGTTCGAGTGGTTTCACTGGTGGCCTTTCGCTCTGCTGATCGTACTTTTTTGCACAACGATGATCGTCACGACGATCCGCCGCATCCCGCTTCGTCCGATCAACGCGGGGGTGTGGACGATCCACACGGGGATCGTCACGCTGGCGATAGGCAGCTACTACTATTTCTCGACGAAGGTGGAAGGCGACGTACCGGTGTTTCGTCGAAGCGTGAAGATCCAGATGCCGGGTCTTGGGGAACCGGAAACTTTCGTGGCCCTCCCCGGTAGCGAAACTCGCGTCGTCGCGGACTCGGCCACGTGGACCTTTCGCGTGGTCAGCACGAATTCGAGCTGGCCCATTCTTTCCGATGAACACAAAGGTGAAAACGCCTACGCGATCAACGTCCAAGTAACGCCCCCTTCGGGCGAGCCGTTCATTCGACAACTGCTGGCCGGCTATCCGCAATACACCGAGGACATCATTCCGGGCAAGGGTCGAGCGATCAAATCCATCGGGCGCAAGCTTGTGGCTGAGGATTTGGAGCTTTCCCTCGACTACCATGCGACGGAGTATTTCCATGTGATGGACACGTGGGCGCTGTTCGTTCGCAAGGTGGGCGACACGGACTGGGTCGAGCGGCCGATCGAAGGACTCGGTCGTTACAACGACCGGGTGAGTTCGCGCGATCAGGTCTTTCGCGATCCGCACGAGCCGTTCACGTTGCGCCCTATCGACTTGGCTGTGCCGGCGACGGCGCAAAACGATCCGCTCGAAGCGGCGTCCTTGAACATTACGGGCTATCTGCGTTACGCGCGGCTGCAACGTGAGTGGCGCGACGGCGGAGAGCGCCTCAACCCGATCTTGCAGCTTCAGTTGGTGTCGTCCGGTGCTCGGTCCGAGTCGTACGAGCTCGCGGCGTTCGATCGAGTCAGAAGTCAGGCGGCGGATGGGAATATCCAGTTCGTCTGGCTGGAGAAAGCGTCCCAGCGCGCCGAACTTGCCAACGATTCACGAGCGATACTGCACGTTTCCGTGCCGAACACGGAAGTATCCTTCGACGTCGTGATTACACCGGAAGTGCTCGGTGCTCCGTTAACACCGATCGAGGGAACCGAGTTCGCCTATCGCGTCACCAACGTCCACGATCGTCTGACCCTTCCGGGAAGAGACAGGCCGGTGTCGCTCGCGGTCGTGGAGATCAAGACGCCGACGGAGACGTTTCGCCGCTGGGTAGCCGATCTGCCTGAACACACCAAGGATCTGCGAGACGGCGGCGACGTACACTCGGTTGAGGCCGCCGAGCCGGATCCACGGATTGAGATGACGTATCATCCGCAGTCGGCGCCGATCATTTTCGCGGGCTATCCCGGTGGGCTGCACTTTGTGTTCAACGGTCCCAACGGGCGTGTATTGGAACGAGAGGTTTCGCCGGGCGAAACGATCGAGGTCATTGAGGGGCTTTCGCTTCGCGTAGAAGCTTATTTGACACACGGCGTTGCAAAGGTCAAACCGTTTATCGTTCCCAAGTCTTCCCGCCAGCGGGATGTCGGTGTAACGTTCGCGATGGTTCGCGTAGAGATCGATACGGGTCGCGACGTCCAGACGCGATGGGTTCCGTTTCAACGGTATGTATTCCCGAATGAAACGTACACGTACGGCGGCCGATTCGCCTACGCGCCAGAGCGTTTTCGTGGCGCAAACGGCGTGCCGGTCGAAGTTGTATTCTCTCGAAGGCGTGTCAAGCTGCCCCATCCCATCGCCATGGAAGCCTTCCATCTCGACACACATTTGGGCGGATACAGCGGCAGCACGTCCACGATTCGCAACTATGTGAGTGAGTTGCGCTTCCTCGACGGCGGTCAATGGACGGAGACGGTGCCGATCAAGGTGAATCAGCCGGCTGAATACGGTGGATTCTGGTACTTCCAGTCGATGTGGGATCGACCGTCTGCGTCGAACCCTACCGGCGGGATGAACTACACGGGATTGGGTGTCGGCAATCGACACGGCGTCCACATACAGTTGGCCGGCTGTTGTCTGGCGGTTTCGGGTATGCTCTTTGCGTTCTACGTCAAACCCGTGATGAAGCGGCGGGCTCACGAGCGATCACGGAGGAAGTTGTCCGAATCCGAGCGTGCTACCGAAGATTCAGCGCAAGCCTTCGCCGACGAAGCGGCCCGGCCAGTGAAAGTATAAAGGCGAGACGATGAAGGAACGATTTCGCATTCGACCGATCGACGCGATGGTGGTGCTGTCCATCATCGGTTACGCCGGGTGGCGGTCGATGAACCGTGCACCGGAGACAGGCGACAGCCCCAAGACGCCTGCGCAGCAGGTCGATCTGGCGTTCGCACAGCAGGTCGATCTGACGCCACTGTACAAAACGGCCGTCCAGGCGGACGGGCGACTGCGCTCGTTTGAATCCCACGCGAAGCGGTCCATGGGGATCATCGCGGGCGCTCGCTCGATCCAAGGGCAATCCAACGGCTTCACCTATCTCGATCTCATGCTACGCGGCCAGGCGTACGACGAAACCGAACTGATCTATGTGAAACACAAGGACGTTCGGCGGCAGATTCTCGATGTGCTTGCAGGACACGGCGACATCGACGAGCAGCGGCGAGAGGCTATACAGAAACGCGGATTGTTTTCACGAAAGATGCTGATGCACCCGGTGGTCGGCGCACTGCTGGAACGGCTGGGTAAGGATCTGATCCGAACGTCGAAGGTGGTGGACGCGATCCACTTCGCCCTAACCGCGTCGCACGACCGTTTTCTCGCCCAGAATCTAAGGCTGATCGCTCCGCCCGGTGGGACGATCGACACGCCGTGGTTTTCGATCACGGCACTCGAGCAATCCGGCGGAGCGCCGCGCGACGCCATACACGCGGGGTTACAGACCGCCTCGACGATCCCCGGTCTCGATGAGCAGCTCTCAGAAAATCTAACAGAGGCGTGGTCATCCCTTCGCGCGGGATGGCGCAGTCGGGATGCGACAGCCGTGAACACGCAGGTCGAGAAGCTCGCACAGTTGCTGCCGCTGGTCGCTCCGAATCTTTATCCGTCGTTGGGCCGATTGGGAATGGAGAGTTGGTATTTTCGCTCCAAGAGCATGACGTGGGTGTGGCTGCTGTATCTCGCGTGCGTGATACCGCTGTTGATGTCGATCATTTACAAATGGGATCGGGCACGCACGGCGGGTCTTGTGCTGTTTGTTCTTGCATTCGCGGCGCACACTGCGTCCATCGGGATTCGCTGGTACATCTCGGGGCGTTGGCCTAATTCCAACATGTTCGAGGCGCTGACGACGTCCGCGTGGTTCGGCGGCGTTGGGGCTCTGGTTCTGGAACGCATCGCGCGAAGAACGCCGCTTCGCAACTTGTTTGCGCTCGGATCGGCCGTCATGTCGATGGTGGCGCTGATGGCGGCGTACTTCCTTCCCGTGCAGCTTGACTCGGGCATCAGCAACAAAATGGCCGCCCTGAACGATGTCTGGCTTTACATTCACACAAACATGATCATCTGGAGCTACGCGATGATCGCCCTGGCGTGTGTGCCCGCTCTGCTGCAGCTTCGGCACCGATGGTGCGCGTCGTGGGACCGGTCGACGATCCCGCGAGCTCGATTGTTGTTGCTTCCCATTGCCCTGGTCGTGCTGAACTACACGGGCTATCGATTGCTGATGCACGTTCTGGACGATCCGGCGCGGCAGCTTTCGGGCAACACCTTGATGGGTACGTCGGGTGCGTTTTGGGGGTCGTTGATGATCGTTCTGCTGGAAGCGATGGCCGTCAAGACGCGCATCGCCGCCGGAGCAAAGGTTGAGCGTTCCGCGTCGGGCGGCGCTTCGGCGTTGATCGGGGGCGGGGGAGCGTCGTTTTTAACCAAGGATCGACCGACAGCCGGCGAGGTGTTCGACGGAGCGACGATGGTGCTGGTCGAGTTGTCGTTCATCATGTTGTGGACGGGACTCGTGATGGGCGCGATCTGGGCGGATCACTCCTGGGGTCGACCTTGGGGCTGGGATCCCAAAGAGGTCTTCGCCTTAAACACGTTCATCATCTTCCTGGTTTTGATTCACGTGCGTCTCAAAGTTCGCGACAAGGGTTTCTGGACGGCGATCCTCGCGGTGTTTGGGTTCGAGGTTATGATGTTCAACTGGATTGTTGTGAACTTCGTGATCACCGGACTGCACAGCTACGCGTAGGCGCAACGCGAGATCGTGCCGCCCGGTCCGAACCATCTGACGATTTTCGCAAAACCATCCGTGAGCAAAGAAAGAGTTCCGTATGAGCAATCAGGAATTTCCCCGCCGATTCGTAGCGGCTGACGACGTACTCGATGCGTGGTCGAAGATCGAGCCCTATTTCGATCGTCTTGTCGACCGAGCGATCGAAACGACCGAGGCGCTGACGCGATGGCTTGCGGATTGTAGTGAACTGGCGGCTGCGATCGCTGAGGAGGGTACGCATCGACACGTACGGATGACGTGTCAAACCGACGACGAGGAGCGAAAGGCAGCGTTTCTTGACTACATAGAGAACATCGAGCCGAAATGCAAACCCCGCCTTCACGAGCTGAATGTTAAGTACGCGGAGTCACCCATCGCCAGGGATCTTCCGTCGGAGCGATACTTCGTGCTCGACCGGAGTGTCCGCGCGTCCGTCGACATCTTCCGCGAAGAGAACGTAGCGCTGCAAACGGAAGAGGCTAAGCTCGAGCAGAAGTATCAGGAGATCTGCGGAGCGCAGATGGTCCAATTCGACGGTAAGGAGCAGACGTTGCAGCAGCTTGCGTTGTACGCCGAGCGAACGGATCGCGACCTGCGCCGGCAGGCGTGGGAGGTGGAGGCGAATCGGCGGCTCGAAGACGTCGACAAGCTCGAAGACATTTTTGATCAGCTCGTACTTCTGCGCGATAAGATGGCCATCCATGCGGAATGTGAGGACTATCGAGCGTACGCGTTCAAGGCGAAGCAGCGGTTCGATTACAGTCCGGCCGACTGCATCGCGTTTCACGATGCGGTGGAGCGAGCCGTCGTTCCCGCGCTACGCGACATGCAACGCCGTCGAAAGGACGCGCTGGGACTCGAAACGCTACGGCCGTGGGACTTAGCCGTCGACGTACAATCTCGTCCACCGCTTCGGCCCTTCAAAACAACCGACGATCTTTGCGACAAAACATCGCGCGTTTTTCATCGCGTAGACGAGGCGCTGGGCGGCGAGTTCGACGCCATGCGCGAAAAGGGCTACCTCGACCTGGACAGTCGAAAAGGCAAAGCGCCGGGTGGATATCAAGCCACGTACGACGAGGGGCGACATCCGTTTATCTTCATGAACGCCGTTGGCATCCAGCGGGACGTTAGCACGTTGATTCACGAGGGTGGGCACGCCTTTCACAGCAACGCCGCACGAAACGACGCGATGCTGATCTATCGCCACAGTCCCATCGAGTTCGCAGAGGTGGCGTCCATGGGGATGGAGATGCTCGCGTTGGACTTCCTCGACGAGTTCTACGATGAACAATCGCATGCGCGGGCGAAGCGTGCGGAGTTGGAGGGCATCATCGGGTTGTTCCCCTGGGTGGCGACGATCGATGCGTTTCAACACGAACTCTACACGAATCCGACGCATTCGCGCTCGGATCGGCGGACGTGTTGGCTTGCGCTGCACGAACGCTTCGGTGGAATCGCGGACTTCACCGGCTACCAAGAATCGCTAGCCTATCGGTGGCACAAACAGTTGCACCTGTTCGAGGTTCCGTTTTACTACATCGAGTATGCGATCGCGGAGCTGGGTGCGCTGCAGGTCTGGTGCAATGCGAAAAAGGACCGAGCCCACGCGACGGGCAACTACCGAAAGGCCCTTGCGCTAGGCGGCAGCAAGCCGCTGCCCGACCTGTTCCGTGCGGCTGGCATCGCGTTTGACTTCTCGTACGAGACGATCGCTCCGCTCATCGAGACGGTCTGCGCCGAGCTCGAGGAGCTACCCGTCTAGTTCCCTGTGTTGGCCTGCGGCGCCGGCAAGATATAATCTTTGGGACAGTTGGAGACGTGTGCGTATGATCTCTCAGGCGGACCCCCTTGCGGACATTCGGTCGAAGGTTGAGTCCGGCACTCCGCTCACGCGCGACGAAGGACTTCGACTCTACGAATCGCCGGACATCCACACCCTGGGCGAGCTGGCCAACATCGTCCGCGAAAGATTCCACGGTCGCAATGCTTATTACAACATCAACCGACACATAAACTATTCGAACTACTGCGTTCTTCGCTGTAAGTTCTGCTCGTTCTACCGTCCGTATCCCAAGGCCGGGTCATCGTCGGGCACGGCGGGCGCGGGGGCATCGGCAGGGACGGCGACCCCGATCGAACCATCGGGCGACGGCGGCTACGAATTATCGCTGGCGGAGATCGTCCATCTAGCGCATGAGGCCTACGAACACGGCGCGACCGAGGTCCACATTGTCGGAGGACTGCATCCGAAGCTTCCGTTTTCGTTCTACACCGATTTGTGCAGCGGGATCCGCGACGCCTGTCCGCACCTTCACATCAAAGCCTTTACCGCCATCGAAATTATTCACTTTACGCGCATCGCTCAGCCGCGACTATCGATTCGTGAAGTCCTAACGCGGTTGCGCGAGGCGGGTATGGGAAGCATGCCGGGCGGCGGCGCGGAAATCTTCGACGATCGGGTTCACGACGAGGCGTTCAAGACCAAGGTCGGGGAGGTGGAATGGTTCGAGGTTCATCGCACAGCCCACGAGCTGGGTATTTTCACGAACGCCACCATGTTGTATGGCCACGTCGAGTCGCCCGCGGAGCGGATCGGCCATCTGATCAAACTCAGGGAACATCAAGACGAGAGCCTTCGATCCCGCGAAGCGAGTTTCAACTGCGTCGTACCTCTCTCTTTTATCCCAGACGGCAGCGCTCTGTCGCATCTGCCCGGACCTGACGGATTGGCCGATCTTCGCACGCTGGCGATCAGCCGATTGATGTGTTCCAACATCGCTCACATTAAGGCGTTTTGGATCATGCAAACGCCGAAGCTCGCACAGATCGCTTTGAACTGGGGCGTCGACGACATCGACGGAACGGTCATCTACTACGACATAACCAAACGCAAGGGCGAGGGCACGACGCATCAGGAGTTGACGGTGGATCGTCTTACCCGTCTGATCGTTGAGGCCCGCTGTCAACCGGTGGAGCGCGACACGTTGTACCGGCGTGTGCATCGCGCCGACGGATTCTGGTCGATTGAGGGTCAAGAATGGAAGGTTCCATTCGATGCAACGCCGCCGGCCGGGAACGGGAGCGGTGACAAGGGCATCGTCACGCTGCAGGTCGACGGCACGGAGGTCACACATTGAACACCCTATCGCCCTATCTCGGCGACCTGCATGAAGTCTTGTCGCCACACTGGTGCGGGATCGCGCTCGTGCTCGTTTCCGTAGTGTGCGGCATGGTCGTCGGCGCGGAGCGTCAGTTCAAACAAAAGGCTGCCGGCGCGCGAACTTGCACCCTGATTTGCGTCGGCAGCGCCGTCTTTACACTCGCGTCGATCTTAATCGCGGGCGACTCCGTGGCTTCGGTGGCGGATCGAACACGCATTGCCGCCCAGGTTGTTACGGGGGTCGGGTTCCTCGGGGCTGGGGCGATCATCCGACATCGCGGCACCGTCATGGGTCTAACTACGGGCGCTACGATCTGGACCGTCGCCGCCATCGGCGTGGTGATCGGCGGCGGATACGCGGCGGCGGGCGTGGTGCTGACGGCGCTGGTGGTGGGAATGCTCCTCGCGGTGCAGTGGCTTGAGCGCCGGGTGCTCGAACCGTGCCAACACACACGATGTCAGGTGGCGTTTCGGAACGAGTCGGGGAAGACGCGCGTTCGACTGCTGAAGGTGCTCGACGACTACAAGATCCCTGATGCAGCCTGGAGCGTTACTACGGAGGGTGATCTGGAGTTGATGGACGTCGAGTACTGTCACTATCACCGGCGACATCGGTCGATATTGTTTGAGTTGGTAGACATCCCCGCCGTCGTGGAGATGCGTCGCGAGCGATCGCCGCGGCAGGTTTACGCCCAACTACCGACGAAAAAATAGAGCCGCCGTCCGCAGGCGAACCATCACGGCGTGTCCTTCCGGCTGACTCCCAGTTCTCGCTCGAGATTGCGCCGCGCCTCGCCATAATCGGAATCCCTATTCAGCGCTCTGCGGTAACAGTCGATGGCGCGTTCCTTGTCACCTCGGGCACCAAAGAGCAAACCCAACGCGTTGTGTGGCTGGGGCAACTCGGGATTCAGTTGTATCGCCTGCAGAATGTGCTGCTCTGCCTGTTGGAAGTCACCGAGGCGAATGAGGAGTAGACCCACGTTGACATGCGTCGACACTGCTTGAGGCTCCAGCCGCAGGGCATGACGATAATGCACCAAGGCCTCTTCCCCACGACCCTGACCCGTTAAGATGATCCCCAGATTGTTGTGCGCCGCCACGGATTGCGGATCCACTTTCAATGCTTCGTATAGGGCATCAATTGCCTGTTCGATATGGCCCTGGCTGGCAAGCTCGACAGCGCGCGTGTTCCTTTGCTCCGCCAGGTCGGAACCAAAGCGGGCCACGGCCCGATCGTGATTCTCCTGTGCGAGTTCAAAATACGGATCGATACGCAGAGCCGCCTCGTAGTACCTCAAGGCTTCGTTGAAGTTCCCTTTGTGAGCGTGGGCCAAGCCGAGGTTTGTGAGCGCCTCGACATGGTCGGGCTCGCGTTCAAGCACCTGATCGAAATAATGCATCGCCCGATCAGTCTGTCCCAATCGTGCGAGCACAATACCCAGGTTGTTCTGCGTTTCGCTATCGTCCGGTTTGATCACGAGGATCTTTTCAAACACAGTGGCCGCTCCGCGAAGCTTACCGGCGTCCTTTAAGGCCTCACCCAGCGCATATTGTGCAGACACGGAATCAGGCATCTGGGAAGCTATGAGTTCGATCCGCGCGAACTGAGTGGATTTTTGCGATCGTTCCGAATACCCAAACCAAACTAGAGGAACGACAAACAGGGACCACCTCGACACATGAGCGAGCCGACCCGA
>JADFRO010000217.1 GCA_022561255.1 Planctomycetota bacterium
TTCACAGAGTGAATTTCTTACCTTTTTGTACTTCTGGAATCCCTTCAAACTCATGCCCAGATTGAGCGCCAAGACGGCGCGCCCTGGACAGAGGGATGATGACGCGAGGGAATCACAAAGTTTCGAGCCGCCGATATACCGGCGTTCCCTCGCGCCCTGTCGATCTGTCCGTCGGCAGGGCATTTCTTTGATTCGTTGAAAAAGACAACCGCCCGACGCTTTTGGGACGACGGGCGGCAGACACACTCCCGGACGGAGCAGTCATATGACTATTAACATATTCAATAATATTGAACACGTCAATCCTTTTTCACTTCTATTTTTCAGAGTATCCGCGCTGCGCCTTCGGCTCGGCGTTGGGGATCATGTCTCGCCTGTAAAACCATCGGGCGCCGGGGCGAGATCGATCAATCAACGCGCTGTACCTGACCCGCTGGACCATCGTTTGATCCCGCTGGACCGCAACCACGGAAGCTGTGCGAAGTCCTACGGCGTCGATCGCGCGAGGGGCCGCTACATCCTGTTCCTCGACGACGACTCCTGCCCCCGATCCGGCTCCGTCGAGCGGATGATCGAGCGCTTCGATGCGGCGCCCGATCTCGCGGCGGCGGGCTTTACGGTTTTTCTACCTTCCGGTCGCCGGGAAGGCGCAGCGTTACCGCACGTGTTCGTCGGTTGCGGCGTGGGATTGCGTGCGGAGGCGCTTCGATCTGTTGGAGGCCTTGATCGCTCCTTTTTCATGCAGGCCGAGGAATACGACCTCTGCTTCCGCCTGGTCCAGGCGGGATGGCAGAGCGAAGTGTTCGACGACCTGCACGTCGATCACCTCAAGACTCAGCACGCTCGCAGAACCGAGCGAACGATCTTTTACGATGTGCGAAACAACCTGCGCGTCGCAGCTCGTTACCTCCCGGCGCCCTACCACCGAGTCTACGCCGAAGATTGGCGCCTGCGATATCAGTGGTTGGCTCAGATCGACGGTCACCAGGAAGCGTTCGCTCGCGGACTCGCCGCGGCGAGGCGTCGTCGGGCATTGGACCGCGTACTCTTCAAGCCAAGACGCCTGGGGAAGGACGCCTTGGAAAACTTTTTCCGCTTCGACGAAATTCGTCAACACATGACTGATCTCTCCCGCTCCGGCGTGCGCCGGATCGTGCTCGCCGACTTTGGCAAGAACCTATACGCGTTTCACAAAGCCGCTGCAGAGGTGGGCGTTGCGGTGGCGACGATCGCCGATGACCGATTCTGCTCTGCGGGCCGTGTTTACCGTGACGTGCCGATCGTACCGGTGGCTGAGGCGCTTCGCGCGGACTTCGATGCCGTCGTGGTCGCTCAATGCGGAGTCGTTCAAGCTGAGTCAACGTACCAACGTCTGAGGCAACAAACCGGCGCGCCGATCCATAGCTGGTTTACAGGCGCCCCGCAAAGCCACGCTAGCTCGGCGCGATCGACCAACGCCCGACCGATCACCAAGGAAACTCAAGACGCTCAGCCGTGCGCGGTGGAAGCATGAGCTGGCAACGCCGTTTGGAGTCATCGAGAAAGGATTACCCATGCCAAAAGTCGCATTGATTACCGGGATCACCGGACAGGATGGGTCGTATCTCGCGGAGTTGTTGCTCGACAAGGGGTACGAAGTGCATGGCGTCATGCGCCGGGCGAGCGTCTTTACGACCGAGCGTGTCAACCACCTCTACCAGGACCGACACGAACAGGACGTTCGCTTCCACCTTCACTACGGCGATCTGCTCGACGCCATCAACCTGCGGCGAATCATCAGCGATTGCAAACCCGACGAACTCTATAACCTCGGTGCGCAGTCTCACGTGCGCACGAGCTTCGATCAACCCGTGTACACGGCACAGGTCTGCGCGATCGGCACGCTCCATCTTCTGGAAGCGATTCGCGATTACCGCGACAGTCAGGGTAGGGAAGTGCGATTCTACCAGGCGTCCAGCAGCGAGATGTACGGCAAGGTCGCCGAGATTCCGCAGACCGAAAACACGCCGTTCTATCCGCGAAGCCCCTACGCCTGCGCAAAGGTCCAGGCGTACTGGCAGACCGTCAACTACCGTGAGGCGTACGAACTGTTCACCTGCAACGGCATCTTGTTCAACCACGAATCACCCCGCCGCGGCGAAACGTTCGTTACGCGCAAGATCACCAAAGCAGCCACACGCATCAAACTCGATCTGCAGAAAGAGCTCTACCTCGGCAATCTCGACGCAAAGCGTGACTGGGGTTTCGCGGGCGATTACGTCGAGGCGATGTGGCTGATGCTTCAGCAGGAAGACCCCGACGACTACGTTGTAGCGACCGGTGAATGCTACAGCGTGCGCGAGTTCCTTGCAGAGACGTTTGAATATCTCGATCTCGACTGGGAGCAATACGTCAAGTTCGACCCGCGCTACCTCCGCCCTACGGAAGTCAACATCTTGAAGGGCGACGCATCCAAGGCGCGCGACATACTCGGATGGCAAGCGAAAACAACAATGCAGGAACTTTGCCGGATGATGGTCGACGCGGACATGCGCCTGGCTGAGCGCGAGCGAACGCTCGTGGCAGCGGGACACCTCGTTTAGAGCGTTTCCCGTTGCTGTGTTCCGAGCCGCGGGCTCTCCTGCGGAGCGCAGCTCGCCCGCGCGATTGTTCCGCGTCAGACGTTGGTCGAAGTCCGGCGGAGCCTGGACTCAATTGGAAGACTTCAAACGTCGGCACCGAGACGTGCGTCTACGGCGTCCCTCGTTCACCCGGCCGTGATTCGCCCAGAGCTAGCCGAGCGGCTACGCGATCCAACAGCTTACTCCAGGTTTCGCCGAGAATGTCGCCGCGGACGGTTCGCAGGGCGGAGATCAGCCGTCGCGTTCGGTCGGCGTCGACCACCGTCGCCTCAGAGTCGGCGTACCGCGAAATCGTCGCGACGATTTCCCCACGGAATGATTCGTCGGTCGTCGTCTCGCTCAGCCGGACAACGACCTGGGCAACGCCCTGCTGATTCGGGCTCCGCAGCACTGCGGAGAGCCAGCGCAACCCAACGGCCTGCGTCTGTGGATCGGCCCGGGCAAACCGGGCTTCGTACAGCTCGGCGAGGTGCGGAATCGCCTCAGCATCCTGCCCGGCACGCACGAGAATCGTACTCAATCGGTCGCGCACGACTTCCAACTCCGCCGTATGTTGACCGGCAGTCGACATCACGTCGGCGAGTTCTTCCAGGTACAAGGCCTCGAGCTCTCCCAGCTCGCGCAGACGTTCGGACGCACTGATCCGATCCGCGATCGGCCGGTTCGACAGAAGAGCACGAAAACCGCGCCAAGCAGCCTGCCGAACGGACCCGCTGCTTTCGATAGCGGGATTCAGACGGGTTAGAATCATCTCGAGGTCCGCGTCTTCACGACCCAGGCTGGAAATCGCGTCGATCGCAGCCAACCGCACCCGCACGTCTGACTGCGACGTTAACGTACGAATTCGTGGCAGCTTGGACGCATCGCCGATCGCGAGCAGGCCACGAATCGCGGGCTCGACAAGACTAGGATCATCCGACTCAACCGCCTCGAGCAATTCCGGCGCCATCGAAACATCGGCCACGCCGGCCATCGCGGTCAGCAATGCAGAGCGAAGACCGGCATCATCGGCGCTGACCAAACCGTACCGCTGCTTCAACGGAGCTACGGCTCCCTGTAGCGCATCGCGCGCTTCCGGTTTGGCGGCGACGTGCCCCAACGCGGTGGCGGCCTCACGAACCAAGACGGGATCGCTGTCGGCGGCGGCGATCTCACGAATCAGCGCAGGAATCGCAGCCGGACTCGCAATCCTGCTCATCGCTTGGAAGATGGCTACGCGCGTCGCCGTGTCGCGCTCCTGGTCAAGCCGGGCGAGGACCGCTTCGACCACGGCGGGGTCGCTGAGGTTCTGAACGATTGACAGGGCCTCACGGCGCATTGCGGATGATTCGTGGTCCAGCAGTCGAAGCAACGCGACGAGCAACGCTCCCTCAGGACGCTTTCCTTCGTCGGCGATGCGCGATCGCACGATGGCCAACGCGGATACCTTCACAGGCTCGATTGGGTCGTCGATCCAGGACGCCAGAGCTTCGACACGCTGTGGCGGCGCCAGAGAGCGTAAGATTTCCCGCTGAAAATCCCGGATTCGAACGGCGACGGCCGTGTTGTCACGTTCGCGGAGACCCCGTACCGCCGCAAGATCACTTGACGCTTGCCGGGCGCGGTGGCGAAAGAGCTTTAGCTGCTCGGCGAGCCACGCCTCGTTGCTCAGATTTTTCTTCCCGTCCCACCAGGACCGCCAGCGCGCCGCGTTCGAGCCGAAATCCTGCGGGGCGATCGGCCCGAGTACTTCGGCGACACGGTCGGTGACCTCCGGGACGTCCAGATCGAGCAATCCGATTAGTTGTTCGACGACTTCGCGGCGGTGGGTGTTGGGTGCGAACGCGTTGACGATCGCCAAGCGCGTACCGGTCGCCAGCTCCGGTTGTGCAGCCATCGCACCCAGTCGGTCGGGAACCTCGCGACCGGGAAACTCCGCCAACGCGCGAGCGGCCGACGTACCCAGCGGCTCTGTCTTCGCGGCCAGCAAGAGCATCAGTGGCTCGACAAAAACAGCCCTCAGGCGACCGGGATGCGTCCGCCCGTGCTGGGCCATGACTTCGCAAACGGCGCCCTGAACCGCCGGCCTGTGCGACGGGCCCAGAAGCTCCGAAACAAGCGCATCCGCCGCGGGCGTATCATAACTGAACAACATTTCGACCCACCGCTGACGCTCCTCGAGGCGAGCCCGAGGGTCAACGATGCCCGCACGACAGGTAGCCAATTGCTTGTGTAGCGCGGGTGCCACAATGTTGTCCGGTGGCGATGTGCGAACCGGACCCGCACCAACGGGGGAAAGGAAAGCTAGAAGGCACAGCATGGACGCCCAGGTTCGCTTCCGTGGACGACTCAGTGGGACCGCTGACGATTCATGCGAAAACCGTAACATCGATGCGCTCCCGCGGCGGAGGAAACCCAACCGCAGTCGATTTGCGAGTAGGCCAAGAGCCCTGTCAACGCCGGTAGACCTCCCCGGAACGCTCGCGCGACCGGACGTCCGAGCGTGGTTGTACCCTAGTTTTATCGGCTTTGCAACGGCCGAGCGTGTGTGAATGATGCGGTGCGACCCACCGACGCGCAACTTATTACGTCGCGGGCGCCATGCGGAACCGACTTGGGTGCCACGGGCGTACCTGCGCAGATGGGCCCTCCGGGGTGTCATCTCGCCGAGGTACGTTTGTCCACAACCACCCGACCGGCCTGGATAACGAGCTGGATCTTCCCAATGTCAGTGATCTGCTCCCATGGCTGGCCCTCGACGAGTACGAGGTCGGCTAGTTTGTTGGGCTCGACCGTGCCCAAGTCTTTGTCAACGCGGAGTGCACGAGCTGCGTCCCCCGTTGCGCTCAGAAGGGCTTCGCCGGGCGTGAGTCCAGCCTGGACGAGGAGTTCCAGTTCGCGATGCACGCTGCGACCGAAGATCATCTTCGGATTATTCGTGTCTGTGCCGGTTCCGATACGGACACCGCCTTCCTTTGCGGCTTTCACATTGTCCAAGTATGTCTCCATCAAGTCTGGATCGATGTGGA
>JADFRO010000218.1 GCA_022561255.1 Planctomycetota bacterium
GGCGAGGCTTCCGGTCTACCGGACGATGGCGGAATCCTCGTTGGGAACAGCAGCGCGAAGTGCATCGCCGAGAAGGGAGTGCAACGATGAATTACCGACGCATGAGCGGGATCGTCCTGACGGTCTCGACGATCATGACCTCGACGGCGTACGCCGCTGAACCGTCGACCACCAACTGGCCGTCGTTTCGCGGGCCGAGCGCGAGCGGTGTGGCTGACGGTTACAAGCTACCCGTCAAGTGGAACGTCGAAACCGGCGAGAACATCAAGTGGAAGACTCCGATCCCCGGACTTGCACACTCTTCGCCGATTGTCTGGGGCGATCGCGTTTTCGTAACGTCCGCCATAAGCGAGGAGGCTAATCCCTACCTGCGCGTCGGGTTGTACGGCGAGAGCCCCGACCATCCGGAACAGGTCGTGCATGACTTTCGCGTCTACTGTTTGAGTGCGAAGTCCGGCGACATCATCTGGGAGCGAAGCGCCCACAAGGGCATCCCCAAGGTCAAACGCCACATCAAAGCGACCCACGCCAACTGCACGCCCGCGACCGACGGTAAGCACGTCGTCGCGTTCTTCGGCTCGGAAGGACTTTACTGTTACGACATGGCTGGCAAGTTGCTGTGGAAAAAAGACCTCGGCGTGTTCGACGCCGGCCCGCCGCGCGCGGGCGATCTGCAGTGGGGTTTTTCCAGTTCACCGATCATCCACGACGGTCGCGTGATCGTCCTCTGCGCGGCGCGTAACGAGTCATTCCTTGCTGCGTTCGACGTTGAAACCGGCAGCGAGATTTGGCGCACGCCACGCGTGAAGTATCCCGGTTGGGGTACGCCGACGGTCGCGGTGCACAGGGGAGCATCCGGGGCGGTCATTCGTTCTCAGGTCGTAACAAACGGATTCAAACACATCGGCGGATACGATCTCGAAACGGGTAAGGAACTGTGGTGGATGCGCGGCGGCGGTGACATCCCCGTTCCCACGCCGATCGTCTCAGGAAATCTGATCTTCATCACCAACGCTCACGGCGGCCAAGCACCGGTTTATGCGATCCGCTCGATCGCAGAGGGCGACATTACGCTTAGCGATGGCGAAAAATCCAGCGCCTACATCGCGTGGAGCCACATGAAAATCGGCAATTACATGCAGACCCCGCTCGTCTACGGTGACCATCTCTACTGCTGCCGCGACTCGGGCATCATGGCTTGCTACGACGCCGTGACCGGCAAAAAGCAGTATCGCAAACGCCTCGCCGGCGGTGTCGGGTTCACGGCGTCTCCGGTCGCTGGTGACGGTAAGATCTATTTTACGAGTGAAGAAGGCGACGTCTTCGTCATCAAGACGGGGAGCGAGTACGAACTACTCGGCAAGAACACGATGGGTGAAATCACCATGGCCAGCCCCGCGATCTCGCAAGGTACGCTCTTCTTCCGAACGCAGCACCATGTCGTAGCAGTCGGGGGAGATCGTTGAAAAGCACGACGGACCCCCCTGTAATCCCCCCTTGGCAAGGGGGGACGAAAATACCGCAGCCTTGGTAAGGAGGGACGAAGATGCCACGGCCTTGGTAAGGTGAGATTGAGTGAGGGGGGGGCGTTTGGCTGCGGCAACTATACCTTCCGCGCGCAGACGATCATAAAGAGTGCGAAATGCCGCAGCGGCGTTCGTTCGAGGATTCGGTTCAATCGATCGAGCGGCGCGAACGGTAGGACGACGATGTGCCGCCTTGACTCGATCACAAACCCCGCCCGTTCGAGCATCCCAACGAGCCGAGACATCGAAATGAAGTTCGGCGATCCGTCGTCGAAGAACATTCGCTTAAAGCCCATCTTCCGAAGCAGCGATCGGCCGCGTTCGAGAATTGTTACGACGGGATTCGTCGTCGAGATCAGCAGACGGCCTCCGGTGCGAAGCACCCGAAACGCCTCCGCCGCGAACCGCTCGGGCCGATCGAGGTAATAGATCATCTCGGAGCTGATCGCCGAATCGATCGTCCCGTCGGCAAACGGAATCACCTCGGCGTCGAAACAAATGCTCGGACAACCGACCTTGCGCTTGGCCTGCCGGCACATGTTCGGGGCGATGTCGGAATGAATCGCCCGCGATCGCTCCGGCAACTCCGCCGTCACCGCAGCCGTTCCGCCGCCCAACTCCAGACTTCGCCCGCAAACGTGGGACGCCAGTTCCTGCGCCCGCCGCCGCATGGTGTAGGGATTGCTTCGATCGTCGTACTGCTCGGCCGCGTCGTCGAAGAGACGGGCTACGTGTTGATTCGTGATCGCAGGCATAGACACCGGTCTTATCGGCTGTTGGTCAACGTCTGATAATCGAACCTGGCTTGCCCGGGCCACGCGACCGACGGTCCGCACCGTCTATCAAGGGCCGCTGCGGTGTTTTGAGCGACGTCAAGCGGTCGGGGTCGCCCACCAGTCCGGCTGATGCGGCCTCCATTTCGGTCCGATATAAGGCGTACGGTACGGCTCGTTTCAGCGTTGGAGTTCGCTTATGGAATTACAGATGCTCGCCCCCGGTTCGTACGCGTGGACAAGCGACGCCGATCCCATTCGTTACTACCGGCTCCCACTCGTAGGGCGCCCGTTCCGCAACCGCATCACACGGACCGTCGCCCTTCTGCCAGCCGGCGACCGCGTGCTGGAGATCGGCTACGGCAGCGGCGTATCCTTTTTGAACCTCGCCCAAAAATTCCGCGAGATCTACGGGCTCGACCTGCATGATCGCGCGGACGACGTCGCCGAGTCGCTCGCTGGGAAAAACCTAAAGCTGAATCTCAAGCAGGGCAGCATCGTCAACCTGCCCTACGGGTCAGAATCGTTCGACGCTGTCGTAGCGATAAGCATTCACGAGGAGCTTCCGCCGGATCAGCAGGAAGCCGCTTTTGCCGAAGTGCGGCGCGTTCTGCGACCCGGCGGCTGTTACGTCGTGGGCGTTCCAGGCGTCAACTTCATGATGAACACAGCCTTGCGCCTCCTGGGCTGCCCCATCGGCCGGTATCACGTGACGACGGAGCGGATGATTCTCAAGTTGATGCGCAACCGATTCGACGTCGACGCTACCGTCTACGCTCCGAAGTGGTGGCCCAAGTCCCTAACGACGTACGTGTCCATCCGTGGATGGAAACGCTAATCACGGCGGTGCTTCCATGGCAACCTCACAAACTCTGCCCGAACCGGACCCCACCGCTGTAAGTCGCGTCCCCCTCCCGCGCGCCTTCACCTACGCCCTGCTCGCGATCACGGCTGCATCCCTCTCCCTTCGCATCTACGATCTCAACGCGGAAAGCCTCTGGATGGACGAACTCGTGACCGTCGAGTCCTTCACGCTTCCACTTAGGCAGATCGTCACGCACTCCGCAGAAATGGGCCAACCGCCTCTTGAGAACCTGATCGGCGCGGTACTGCATCGCTTTGGGTTGACCGAAACGGATGGGCAGGCGCGTCTACCTGCGGTCCTGTTCGGCGCGGGCGGTGTGCTCCTGCTGGGATGGTGGTTGGGACGAATCGGCGGATCCGCCGTGGGACTGGCCGCCGCGGCGCTGCTCGCCGTATGTCCGCTGCACGTAGCCATGTCGCGCGAAGTCCGCTGCTATACCCCCTGCTTCTTCTTCATCCTCGCGAGCATTCTCTCTTTTGGATATGCAAGGCGGCGAAACACGCTGCCTTCCTGGTGCCTCTTCGGCGGATGCTTGTGGTGCATGCTGATGACGCGCTGGACCGATCCGCAGTTTATCACAATGGGCATCGTGGCCTTCGCTCTATGGACCTTCTGGCGTAGCCGGCGACTGCCGGACATCCTCGACCGTAACGCCGAAACCCACAAACTGTGGGCAACGGTTACGGCGGTGAGCATCGCTTACGCCGCGTACGGCCCGATCTTCGGCATCATCTTCGATCGTTCGCGGCGGGGCGTCGCTGCTCACGCAGAGGGCAGCATGGACCGTATGGGACATCTGATCACCGACGGTTTCACGGCCATGTTCTCGGGGGTTTCGACGCGAACCCTACTTCAGCCGCTTGACGGTAGCCCATGGATTCCGCTTTGCGCCGCCGTCTTGGTCGGCGTCGGCGTATGTGTCGCGTTCGTCCGAGCGTGGCGACCGGCCTCCTCGGAACTCCGACTGTTTCTATTCACGGTTCTGCCGTTTCCGTTCGTCTACGCCCTCGTGTTCGCCACCCTCGCCAACGCCACGCCTAAGCCGCAATACCTCTTACCTATGGCGGCATTGGTGTTTGGAGCGATCGCACTGGCTGCCGACGCCGTCCGACACCGGACACGCGGCATCGGGCGAGCCGCGTCGTGGGTCGGATTCGTCGCCGTGTTGGTAGCCGTCGGGGCCCCGATGGCACGCGCGTCGCTGGATCACATCACAACCGTCGCCAAACGCGACTGGCGGAGCGTCATCACCCATCTTCGCGAACATTCCCATCGCAGCGATGCATACGCCCTCATCGCGTCGGACACCGTCCCGCCGTCGTTCTACCCCGGCGTGTATGGCCGGGCGCGATACGGGTTGGGCGACACGAAGTTCTTTCGCGTCAACCTGCGAACCGAACTCGACGAGCTCTCCAATGCCCCCTGGACGCGGACGGACAACAGCGTGTGGATCATCGCCTACACCGATCGAATGTATCTTGGCACCGACCAACTTTCCGCCCCATCCGACACGCCGCTAAACGTCAAGGTTCACGAGTTCAACGGACTGCTGCTCACGGAAATACAAGGGGAACAGCCCGCGAGTCATCGCTTGATGGATGGGTTCGCGATGCTCGTCGACAACGCCAAACCCGGCGGTGCGTTAACCGCTCCCGCGGTCCTGCGCGGCAAGTGGTTACTCACACACGGAAGCAAGGCCGACGCCCGCAACAGCTTCGACGCCGCGTTGCGTCAGTGTCGCAATAAAACCGAGCGCGCGATTCTCCTCCGCGAGTACATTCCGCCCATCGTCCTTGCCGAGACCGACTAGACGAACTTGATCTTCCGCGCTGCGAACAAGCACATGCGCAGCAGGATCAGACCGTGGCGGAATCTGGAAATGTTGGTTTCGCCGTAGGTTCTGGCTTTGTAGTGAACCGGCACGTCGACGATCTTCAGGCTGGCTCGCGCCGCGCCGAACAGAAGATCGAAATCCCCGAACGGATCAAAATCACCGAAGTAGGAACGATTCGCCGCAATCCGCTCATAATCTGCCCGCAGAAGCACCTTGGTACCACACAGCGTATCCCGAAATCGCTGCGACAGAAGGTATGTAAACACCAGTCCGAACGCTTTGTTCCCCAGTAGGTTCAAGAAGCGCATCGCCCGCTTGTCCATGAGATAGACCATGCGCGAGCCGTTGATGAACTCACCCCGTCCAGACGCCAGCGTATCGAAGAACATGGGGAGCTCCTCGGGCGGCACACTGATGTCCGCGTCGAGGATCATCAGCACGTCGCCGCTCGCTGCTGCGAAACCCTTGCGAACAGCATCTCCCTTTCCCTTGCCTTCCTGACGCATCACCTTGATGGTAAACGGTCCATCATAGGAATCGGCCACGCGCCGAATCTCGTCCCAGGTGTCGTCGGTACTGTGACCCTCCACGAAAATCACTTCCTGCTGGTCCGTCATTCGCGGAATACG
>JADFRO010000219.1 GCA_022561255.1 Planctomycetota bacterium
GTGCATTGCCCTCTGGATGAGTGTCAAAGAATGCAACCGGTTGCGCGTTGGGCGGATCGGAAACGTCCACAACGCGCAACCCGCTGGTGTAGTTCGCCTGGTAGGCGAGCGGCCCTTGAATCATCACGTTGTGGTCGATCGTACATTTTCCCGACGTGTAGGTGTTGACGAAAAACGGCGCATCGACGTCTTCCACGTTGACGACGTACGTTGTCGTTTCTGAGTTGCCACCCTCATCGCCGAAGATGACGTACTTACGATCCTCCGTGATCCAGCCCTGATGGGCGAACCCGAGGCTGAGATTCGGTAACGTCGCGGCCGTAAACATGTTTGCCTTGTCGGTCACGTCGACAACCCAAAACCCAGGAGACCCCCCGAAGACAAAGGCGATCTCGCGTCCGGCGTGGGGGCCGTCGTCGTAAGAGATAATCAACGCGTCGTGAACGCGCGTGCCGGTCCATGCACCGGCGATCGTCGGATTCGCGGGGTCGCTAACGTCGACGGCGGTTAACCCACCGCTGTTGATATTCGGTCCGCAAAGATAGGCGTAGCCGCTATCCGTGTTAAGGGCGAGGTTATGCGACGTCCAAAGTCCCGACGCGGTTAACGCTCCGTCCAACGTAACGATACCGTCGTCGATTTGCGTGAGGTTGATGATCTGCATCCCCCCGCCGTCTTCGTTTACGTTGTAGGCGTACTCACCGAAGACCTTCATGTCGCTCCAGCCCGAGAAAAAGTGCGCGATCTCCGCGATGACAACAGGCTGAAACGGGTTGGTGATTTCGACAAACCCCGTTGCGAGGAGCAGGCCGACAATCGCGTATTCACGCCCGGAAGGTGACACGTAGCCCCACACGTCGTTTGCATAAGTACTCGGGAATGCGCCAAGGTGAACGCGACTCAGCAGTTCTACGCCGCGCGAGGCGTAGACCTCGCCCGGTGGAAGGCATTCCGCGAAGCAACACGACCCGCCCAGATCAAAGAGTTGGTCGGTGCCCGAACAGTCGGCCTCTGACACATCGTCCGTACACGTCCCCGCGGTGAAATCGCAACATGACCCCGTGCATATCTGAGCGGTGATGTGCATCTCGTAGGGACCGCGCCCGTTCTGCAACGTATCGTCGTTGGCAGACACCGGGTAGTAATAGATCCCCGGCTCCAAGTTCTCGAAACGAATCCAGCGGTTGCCATCACCACAAAATGAGTTTGAGAACTCACTTCGAAACTCCAAGGGCCCACAATTTGTCCCGCTCGCGGGGCACGTCTGGTACACAAAGGCATTCAACGGAACGTGAGCCGGCGATGTTCCGCAGAAATCAATCGTGACCGAAGCACACTCCGCTAGCTCGAACGCCTCCCACCACTGGGTATCGTCACTCGCGCAGTCGGGCCCCGTCGCCGGCGTGTTGTCGCCGAGGATCGTAACGGATGTAGGACTTCCCGGCGGGCCCGCCGATAGCGGAATGACGGTGACGTCGTTACAGTTGTCCGCGCCCGTCCCCTCGAAGATCGTCCCCCCGGACGCGGCGCGTACGTCCGAGGCCCCGCGCTCGGCGATCTTGACGGCGTCGGCCGCCTCGCTCGACGTACGTTCGGCGGCGAGGCGTCCGGGAATCGGCTCTTTCGGGCGAGCTTGCGCCACAGCGCCTTGAACCAACCCGCCCAAGACGCATGCCGAAAGAATCAAGCCGGTGTAATACCGATGCGTCTTCATCATCCACCCTCCGCAAACCGATGGCCCCAAACAGTCCGGGGGAAATAATCCCAACGAGAGGTAGAAAAAACTGCCCGACCATCAGTGTACCCGAACGCAGGCTAAACGACAAGGTTTAGAGTGTTGGCTATCATCCAACGAATGCGATGCACGCCTGCGTTTGACACGCCGAGCGTTATCGCGACGCTCCTGCGGAGGGCGACGCTCCTGCGGAGGGCAACGCTCCTGCGGAGGGCAGCGCTCCTGCAACTGCCCTACGGGGCGACCCCGATGCAATCGGTTTCTCCTACAAGAAACGACAAGTCGCCGCACCGAGGAAGACGTCGACGAAACGACATGCGCAAACGTCTGAACATCGCGCTACTTGAACCGTATTACGGCGGATCGCACCGTCTGTTTTGCGACACGATTGTTGAGCGAAGCCGCCACAACATAACGCTCGTCACGCTTCCGGCACGAAAATGGAAATGGCGGATGCGTGCAGCGTCCGTCTGGTTCGCTCGCGACGAGAGCGACTGGGCGCGTGGCGCCGAAGGCCGAGGCGTCGACGTTGTGCTCTGCAACGACATGCTCAGTGTCACCGATCTTCGAGCGCTGCTCCCCCGAGGTATGCGGGACGTGCCGATCGCCTGCTACTTCCACGAGAACCAGCTCACCTACCCCCTACCGCCGGACCACATTCGCGACTTCCAGTACGGCATGACCAACATCACGTCGTGCATCGCAGCCGACGCCGTGTGGTTTAACTCCGCCTTTCACCGCGACGACTTCCTTGCCGGGGCCCGGGATCTACTCAGGAAGATGCCCGACTTCGTTCCGTCCGGGGTCGTCGCGGAGATTGCCGCCAAATCACAAGTTCTCCCGCCGCCGGTTTCCTTGGATGGTGGTGGCGATCGAAGCGCCCGGAGCGCAGGTTCCGTTAACGATCCGATCACGATTCTGTGGTGCCATCGGTGGGAGTATGACAAGAACCCGGAACCTTTCTTCGACGCCCTTGCCAAGCTGGACGCCGAGAAACTACCGTTCCAACTCGTCTTCCTCGGTGAGCAGTTTCGCACCGCACCGCCCGTCTTTGCCAAGACGTACGAGCGATTGAAGCCGCGTATCGTGCATCACGGCTTTGTTGAATGTCGAACCGAATACGAGACCATGCTGAGGGCCTGCGACGTGGTCGTGAGCACGGCGATCCAAGAAAACTTCGGCATCGCCGTAGCCGAGGCGATCCTCGCGGGTTGTCAGCCGCTACTTCCGAATCGCCTCGCCTATCCCGAGCTGATCCCGTCGATCGACTGGGATCGATGTTTGTACGATCGGGACGACGACCTGTCTGATCGCCTTCGGGAGATCATCGGTGGCCGGGGACGCCTCACGTCGGTGGAACGTGCGCGCGTACACACACATCTGACATCCCTTTGGGGAACGGCGACCGAACGCATCGACGATGCACTAAGCGATATGATCGGGCAGTAGCACGCCGAACAGTGGCTACCCAACGGCGCGAGCTGCGGGCTCGGTCTCGATGAGGACTTTCTTCCCAGAAGCGCTCTTTTTCTTGGGGACCGTATGAGCCTTCGTCGGAGGACGCCGCGTAGCGTTTTTTGCGGATAGGTTCGCTTCAACGATGCATTGCGTTTTTGCTATCGCCCGAGCCGAGAATCCCGACCCCTCCAGCGTGATCACCGTCGGCTCCGCCGACTCACTAAAGAGATTATGGATCGGCTGGTGATGTGTTCCTGCGCACTGTGATACCTTAACGCCGTCCACAACCAACGACGCTCTGAACCGTAGCAGCCTGGATTCCACGGTGAAGATGGCCGTGTGGCTGGCGGATACTTTCTCCAAAGTGCGACGTGTATACCCAAGGTGCGTCAGCGTGCGGAACGCCCTACGCAAGCCAATCGTCATCGGCCCCAACTGCCGCAAGAAGTCACGCCATTTTTGCAGTGCTGCGGAAGCGATTGACCCGGAATGTTCTACGTCAAGAGCGTGTGCCTCTTCGGCGAATGCCAAGCCAACGCGGTAATGATCGCGTTGCTTGACCACCCGCGCGACGACCGCCTCTCCGTAGCCGCGATCCCCGGTCTCACTCTCGAACGCGAAGCGAAGGGTAGCACCGGTTGGGACCGCCTGATCGAGCTCGACACCCATGCCGTCCGCCGACACGTCCACGACGCGCGCCCGTGTGTTAAGAACCTCTTCCGCTTCGCCCTGCGGCGTGAAGGAAACGACGAACAGCTCTCTGCCTTCGCACTCGTCGATCCTGGGCGTCTTGCGTGGACCGGGCGGAGCGCTGTCGGCCTCGCGCCATGAAACGAAAGCGCTTTCAAAAAGCCGAGCGAGATCGCTCTCCGTCATACACCCGGCGAGTTCGTTCTTGTCTTTCGCTGGCATCACTTGTTCACTGCTCTGTACACCGGACGCGACCCCTGCGACGCCCACTCCCCATGCTGCCCCCGACCGCCGGGCAGCATAGGGAATCCGGCGGCGTGATCCCGTAAGGCTGGTCAACAACTTGATCCACCACCTTGAACATCCTATACGCCGGAGGGGACGTCAACTTGGCTGATAAGAACGGTCGTGACGCCCTCAAATCAGCGTCACCCTGGCAGGAACATCGCCCTCCGCAGGAGAATCGCCCTCCGCAGGAGCGTTACAGAGGTGGCGTCCGCGCTCCTTGCGAGAACGTCCGAGAACCGCAGAGACCGAAACCTGCGTCGTCGCCGGGTGCGCAGGGACCAACGCCAATTCGGCACCCTAGGATACGCCCGGCTCGGTCTCGTCGTCGTCGCTCAGGGTCCACAGTCGCTTGAGCGGCAGTTCCGCACGGAGGTCGGGGTCAAGCCGATCATAGCAGCTTAGCAGCTCATCGATCAAAGTGTCTTGCTGTTTGACAGGAACTTTCGCTTCGCTCCATTTCAATAATTGTGCCCGCTTTTTTTGATCGAGTGGGCGTCCAAGTTTGACGCCTTTGTTCTTCGCTACTGACAACCCTGCTTTGATACGCTCGGAACAATGGTTACTCTCAAGCTCCGCTAGCGCGGTGAAGAGCTGTATGAGAAAGATCGAGTAGCGGCATATCTCGCGGGGTGAGTCACACCCACGTCGTCTATGGTAGATATTATTCGCTCTCAAAGCTTCTAAGAGTCTGGAAGATTGCCGATTGACGGGCATCAAGGGTTGCTTGGCTTGAGCTTGCCAAACGGTGAATCTTACTTAGCTCTTCTCGAATCTTATCCACGTCAACCGTTGGTTCCTGATAGAGTTGTTGGTCAAGGGATTCGAGAGTTTCATCGATTGCCGTGAGCGAATTCAGAAGAGCGAAATGAGCGTCCCGCCATTGGGTCACGTCCGCTGAGTACGCTTTTACAAAGTTTGTCGTGGCACTAACGCCGCACGTATATCTAGTATACTTACTTACCGGAGGTACCGTAGCCGTTAAAGCGTCGAGTGCTTCCGAGAAGGACTCAAAACGTTTGCGAATGCCAATAATCATACTCGACGCCGGGCGAGACTCCCGTATGCCCAACAGCATTGATGCCTCTTGGCAGGATTCAACGATTTCATCCAAGGACTTAACCGTGCCTTCGATATTTAGGATTCGAACACCTTCACCAATCATTGACGCAACCTTGGTGGTTGCAACATGATACCCGTACAAGGCTACCAACGTCGTAGCAAGCAGGCTTCCGAATACGCTGAAAAGGAAGGATGCCAAATATCGTTTGGTTGAATCTTTCATGGGCGGTTTCTCGTAATGTATCGCTCGACCGGATTTGCAGGGTCTAACTCATGCCACCAACTCGGCAATCTTATACTCCGCGTAGATCGCATCGCCGACCGGGTGAGTATGCAACGGTTCAACGTCGTCGCAGCCGAAGACGTGCAGCGTAGGCAGCGCCCGATCTGCGC
>JADFRO010000220.1 GCA_022561255.1 Planctomycetota bacterium
GAGCCGAATATCGTGGCGACTCGATAGGTTATGGCTCGTTTGAATCCGCGGACCTTGTCCAACGGACCGGTGGGCAAATCCGAGAGGTGCACGGCTTGGGCGACAACCTTGCCGGTCACCGTGAAATACGTGAAGACAAGGACTTGGATGAAACAGCTTAGTAAAAGCGTGAATACCGCCAGTACGACGTGGCGGTCCACGCCGGATTCACCCGAAGAGAGCCCGAGCGTAGCGGCTCCAAGCAGGAGCAGGAGGTTCGCGGCAACGAGCGAGAGAAAGATCCGCGGCATGGCGGTGACTCGTCCGGCAGGGACGCCCACCCGAATTCGAGGGACCGTCCACAGCCGGATGACGTGACTTACTGTCTTGCGGGTTGGGCTACCGGTGATTCCGTAAGCTCGGCGATTCGCCGAGTCGCAAAGCGAACGTTGCTTTGGTCCGCGTCGGCTTCCTGTGTGATCACCTGCTGATACAACTCGAGGGCGCGATCGCGGTCGTGAAGTCGATAATCATAAACGACGGCGGCGTTGAATCGAGCCGGGTGAGGTGTGTCGGGATTCCAGGCCCACGCTCGCTCGTACCACTTCACCGCAAGGGACTCTTGGCCGGATAGGTACTCCTTGTGAATATCGCCCGAGAAAAACGCCGCGTCGTCGATCTTGTCGCTGCTTGGAAACCGTTCGATCAGCGTGCGAAAAGCCTCGGCAGCGCGAAGCATAGCGCTTTTCCGGTAAAAGAAAGGCACTTTGTGGCCGCCTTTCTGCATCAAAGACATTGCCTCCTCGAAGAGAGCATCCGCTTCGGGAATCGACTCAACGGCACGAAGGGCGTCGGAGGGTATCTCCGCATCTATGAGATACCGAAACTTACGGACCTTGGCACTGTCAGCCAGTTCGTACGCCGCCCACGACCGTTTCTGGGCGTGGCCACTCGCAGCATAATAGCCCTCGAGCTCGGCGAGGTCACGCTCGTAGGCCGCTCGGTGGCTCAATACGGACTCGACCAAATCCACCTCTCGGCGCTGCACGACCGCGAGATCCGTGCCGCCGCGTATCGCGGGGCGCGCGGTCTTGGGAGGCAGCTTCAGAGCTTGCCGATCGGCTGGAATCCAATCCACGTTGCAGGCGGAAAGTAACGACACGGCCGACAACGTCACGACTGTCAGCGAGATCGATCGAATGGTTGTAGGCGACATGGCCTCTCCTTGGCTTGGGGCATGATGGGCTTCTTTACCTTGCTACTCTTTACACGCCTACCACCAGGTCCGTCAAGGAGATCGCCCGGGAATCACGGCTACCATTGGGCTTCCTCGAAGGCGCCGAACTTGGCGACCGGCTTTTTCGGACGCGATTTCAGGATCGCATTGGCTAGCGTGATGTCGGCTTTGGTTGTGATTTTTAGATTCGTCAGGTCGGATATCACAATCGATACCGGATGGCCGAAGCGTTCGACGATCCGCGCATCGTCTGTGATTTCCTGGAGGTCCGCGTCGACGAGGCTGGCGTATGCCTCCATCAGGATCGCCTTGCGGAATACCTGCGGCGTCTGAGCCTCGTAGAGTCCGTCTCGCGGGACGGTTTCCTCGATAACTCTCGCGTCGCTTGCCCGCTTGATGGTTCCGGTCAACGGAACGGCGAGGATCGCCGCCCCTGTCTTTTGAGCCTCGGCGAAGACGGCGTCGATCGAATCGGTCCGTACACAAGGCCTTGCAGCATCATGAACGGCTATGAAGTCGGCCTCCTCGGGAACAATTTTGAGGGCCGCCGCCACGGTATCACACCGCCGCTCCCCCCCCTCCACGAGTTTGACGCCCATGAAGCCCAGATTGGCGGCGTAGGACGATTTCACCTGCTCCATATCTTCCGGAGCCACTGCGAGAATCGTCTGGCAGACATCGTCTCGTTGAAGAAACGGCTCCAGCGAGCGTAGGAAGATCGCCCGCCCGTCAAGCTTGGCGAACGTTTTTTTCTGCGGCCCACCGAAGCGCTCAGCCTTACCCGCAGCGGGTATAATCACGCAGAACTTCGACATCGCGGTGACTCCTAGGCGCTGGACGCCGGACGGTACGCTCAGGATTTTTGGCGGCGTCGTTCTGACGCGGGGCCGCCGTCGAGCCGTCCGAAGATCATGCGCCCGGCGGAAGTCTGCAGGACGCTGGTAACGGTAAGCTCGACCGTCTCACCGACGCGATCGCGGCCGCCCTCTGCCACCACCATCGTACCGTCTTCGAGATAACCCACGCCCTGCCCAGCCTCTTCGCCCGCCTTGATGACTTTCACCACGAGCGGTTCGCCCGGAAGCACGACCGGCTTCAGCGCGTTGGCGAGGTCGTTGATGTTGATTACAGAGACGCCCCGAAGCTGGGCAATTTTATTGAGGTTGTAGTCGTTCGTGACGACTTTACCGTTTAGCTGCAGGGCCAGATCAACGAGCATCTCATCGACGCCGGCGTTTCCCGCACTACGCTCGGGGACGGCCTCAAGCAGCCGTATGTCGACATTCTCGTTGCTCTGCAACTTGTTGAGCATGTCCAGACCGCGACGCCCTCGGACGCGTTTCAGCTTGTCGCTACTGTCGGCGATCGTCTGCAGTTCCAGCAAAACGAACCGGGGAATAACGAGTTCCGACTCGATGATCTTCGTGTTGGCGATGTCGTCGATTCGCCCGTCAATGATCACAGAGGTGTCCAAGACGAGTGGCCGGGCGCCTTTGGTTTCCTTAGAAAACTCGACGTAAGGAATGATAAAGCGTACATCGTCCTTCGTTTGGAGAACAAAGCTGACCGCAAGGTAACAACAGATCACGCCGATCGCGAGCTTGAGGGCGCTGAGCAGCGACTTCTGCGACTCCGAGAGGGCGCCGGGCACGTTGGTGGCGGCTACGAGGTCGATGATGAGCGATAGACCGTACGCGATCACCATTCCCACGATCAACCCGAAGAACAAGCCGGAGATGACTGTAAGCGATTTTCGAGGGACGAAGATGTCCAGCGCGATGACGACGAACGACGCCCCGATGAACCCGATCAGGATGAGGTCGCCCTGCCCCGCCAATCCTCCGGAAACGTTTCCCGGATCGGAGGCTAAGCTCCACCCCACGGCGCTGAGTCCCAGGACAAACGTCACACGCAAGACAACCATAAACAGCACGGAACTGCTGCCGGATTTGTCGGGTGGGCGTATGAGTGGTTGCATAGGGTTTGGCATCGCTACTCAGCCGGGCCAAGCCTGCGGAGGTGACTTCGACGAAGCGTCTTCCTCCCGGATGCACGTGGTCCCAGCTTCCTAGGGAAGTATAGCCTGCCCCGTTCGCTACGGCAACGGTGTGTCACAATAGGGGTTCGTAAGGACGCCAGCTCTCCAACCGTCGCCGCTTCGATCTGTCGACGTCAGTGCTGAAGCGATTTGGCCGCGGTCGTGGCCGCATCTCGCAGGAGGGAAAGGACCATGTCGCTCGCATCGGCGGGACCGACGGCGTCCGCGAGGAGCGTCGAAGCAGCGGCAGCCTCTCCGATGGAGTAGTGAAGATACGCCAGCACGAGCAGGGCTTCACGATCATCGGGATGATCGGTGGTGTAATGCGCGAGCTGGCTAAGCTGCCCCTCGAAGACGAGCGGATCGGCGTAAAGCGTGCGAACGTCGACCGGATACTCGATCAGATCGGGCGTGGTCATGACGGCGCGACGAATGGCCGTCGCGGCTAGCTCGTAATCACCGATGGCAAAGTTCGCCCAAGCGTAGAGGATCTTCGCGTAGCCGTCGCGCTCGTCCACCAGCATGGCCCGCACGTAAAGACGGCGAGCATCGTCGTAACGCCCCATGGTAAAAGCTGCGTTGCCCTCGCCCAGAACGGGGCCCCAATCCGGCGCTGGTTCACCCACGACAACGTCTGCGCCGCCGGTCGTATAGGCTGCCGCCACGGAGACCGCTCCCGATGAAGCATTCATAGCCGAAGCGGGCACGGTTGTGTCGTACTCCACGACACCCGATGACGTCGTCGCCGGCGCAGCATCCACACGAGCAACGGGCGCCGGGGCCGCGTAGTACGAATCGTCTCGATAAATCTCTGCCACGTACGGCACGTCGTAGTACACCGACGAGTACGTATATCCGTATCGTGGAGCACAATAGTAGTAGGGCTGGTAGATCGGAGTGTAATCACTATAGTAGCCGCCCAAACCGTACGACCGAACGTAGGGTCCGTAGTACGAGCCGTATCGATGGTGATCGTAAAGCGTGTGGCTGTACGCGCCGTGGTGA
This sequence comes from Planctomycetota bacterium, assembly GCA_022561255.1. Lineage (GTDB taxonomy): Bacteria > Planctomycetota > Phycisphaerae > UBA1845 > UBA1845 > JAJRUK01. The sequence continues at coordinate 4,260 of JADFRO010000220.1, forward strand.
TACGTTCCGTAGTGAACGAGCGGGTAGTGCGAACTGCCGTGGTGATCGTCGTGACGGTTGAAGGAGAACCGGCTGTTGCCCAGTCGAACGGAACCGGACAGGTGACCGTCGTCACGAGTAATGGAAAGCGCGACGCCCGATCGCGATAAGCGCCGAGGCAGGGATACCCCTCCGAAGCTTGTGCGACCGGTCACTGCCGCCCGCCTGGCGATCCCACCGCTGGTCGTTGTGGTGTTGTACGGACGTGCCTTACGCGGCTGAAGACCACTGCCGGATCGAGTGATGCGTGCGCGCGGGGTGGCCGTCGCAGTGGAGCGTCGTGGGACGCTTCGGGCGGCAGGCGTGCGAACCCGCGTTGGCGGAGCGACCGTCGGGCGCCTCGCCGAGCTCTTCCGCGTAACGCGCCGCTGTGGCGAAGCAGAACGCGACGCGCCTCGGCGCGAGGCGTTTGAGGGTGCGGAGCGCGATGCCCGCGAGGGCGAAGCCTTGCTGCGACGAGTATGCCCTGAGCTGCGGTGCGTCGAGCGGGCAGGCGAGCTTTTGCGCGGCGAACTCTGGCGGGACTTCCCGGCGGAACTCCTATGCCGTGACGACGAGCGATGCTTTTGTGCAGCAAAGGCGTTCGGCGTCGAGGCCACCGCAGCGAACAACACCGCGAGTCGCCCACTTTCAATCTCGCTCGCGCTGTAATCGGGATTTTCTGACAGAACACCGTATTCAATGTTGCCACGCGGCCTACTGCTCTGGAGTAGATAGTTATGGAAATCCGCATCCAGTTGCACCGTAGTGAGATCAAATGCCTGATCATAGGCGAATCGTGAATTTCGTCCATCGAGCAACAAACCCAGGTAATTTTGCAACGCCAGTCGATGATCGCTAAACCCCTCTTCCTCGTAGCCGTGCAAAAAATAATGCAACAGGGTTTCAGACTTTAAATTGGCAATTCGTACCAGACGGGGCGATGCCAGGGCATCATCTCGATACAGAAGTCGATCCATTGACAAGGTCTCACTGAGAGCTAACGTTAAATCATTATCCTCCCGAGAGAAGCGCTCGAATTGCGCGCGGCCACGATTGATTTGCACCCGTGCCAGATAGCCCGATAGCCCTTCTTCGTACCAGCGAGGCAATCGCAGGTCAGAAAAATTACGAACCAGGAAGTGTACATAGTGATGGGTTGCAATCGAGAATGATTCCTCATCATTGGCAACCAAGGCCATGAAATTAGCTCGCGGTGTGGGATGGAAAAAAGCGGTCGCGTCGCCCACGGTAAAGTGTTGCAGACTCTCTGAATCATCAAACAGATAGACATAGTTTGGAACGCGCGCCGGTGGAAACG
>JADFRO010000221.1 GCA_022561255.1 Planctomycetota bacterium
CCAGATCATCGTGGACAACTCGCAGTCAAACCACTCAAGGAACATCGCATGCGACAGGTCGTACGGTCACTTCCAGCGCACCCTCGGATCGAACCAATTCCGGACCGTCGACTCACAAACGTGCGAGCCAACATTACCGAAAGCATTCCGCAGACGCAGATTAAGTTTTCGTAGGGACAGGGGATTCGACGGCTCATCGCGCCAAGCGCCCGTGAAGCTCCCTTTCGGATAACCTGGTTGGAACGCGGGCGGGTTTCGGGTTACGCTGTTCGGTTCCGGAACAACCCCTCTCAGACGAGCCCGGAGCCGTAATCTATTTGATTCGTTGGGTTTGGAGTATCTACCGTGGGTCCGCGCAGCAGCGCCATTGTAAGACTGGGCCTTCTGGTCGTCGCGTTGGCCGTCGGGACCGTTTGGGTTCGACCGTCGAACAACGACTCGATAGTCGTCGACGTTCGGTTCGTCGAACGGGCCGAAGAGGCCGGCTGCCGAAACGTACACACGATGGTGCACCTGAATGATGTCTTCGAGAACGTCATGCCCTGGCTATCCTCGGTCGGGGCGGCTGCAGCGGCAGGCGACTACGACGACGACGGTTACGCCGATCTATACGTCACCAATTCCGGGCGCGGCGATCGCAACGTCCTGTACCACAACCGGGGGGATGGAACCTTCGAGGACGTAACCGATCTCGCCGGCGTGGGGTGCGGGAACGCCACCGGAGGGTCCATGCACGCGGTCTGGGGCGACATCGACAACGACGGAGACCTCGATTTATACGTTGCAAAATGGGGCGAGCCGAATCAGCTTTTTCGCAACAACGGCGACGGCACCTTCGTCGACGTCAGCGCGTTCTCAGGAACGGACTACTGGGGCTACACCAACGGAGCAACCTTTCTGGACTATGACCGGGACGGACGACTCGATCTTTTGGTGGGTAACTACTTCGCCGAGGAGGTTGTGGATCCCGACACCGGCCAGCGCGTCCGGAACGATCTGTGGAACCCGGTCACGACCCGCGTGATGCACGAAACGTTCACACACGCGGACAACGGCGGGCGCAACGTGTTGTACCGCAACCTGGGGGACGGAACCTTCGAGGATCGCACCAAAGCGGTCGGTCTGAACTTCACCGGGTGGACACTGGCCGTCGGATCGGGCGACTTGAACAACGACGGTTGGCCCGACCTCTACCTCGCGAACGACTTTGGTCCGGACGAACTTTATCTCAACACGGGTGCGACCGAGGATCCGCCGCGGTTCCGCCTGATCATTGACCCGGCCGGGCATCCCGGAATCGGAAACGACTGGTGGAAGGGAATGAACGTTGACATGGGCGACGTCAACAATGACGGCTACCTGGACATCTACGTTACGAACGTTTTCGAGGCACGTTACAAAACCGACGAGGGCAACATGCTTTGGCTCAATGTTGCTGATCCGAAGTTTCCAGGCGGACGCGGGTTCAGAAACGTGGCCCAGGCGAGTGGAGCCTTCGACGGCGGCTGGGGCTGGGGCGGAAAGTTCGCGGACTTCAACAACGATGGATTGCTGGACATCTACACCGTTAACGGCTTCGTCACCGGGAGCCCGAAGCGTAACTACTGGTATCAGATTCAGGAAATGGTAACGCAGACGAAGAACCAGACGGTGGATGCGCGTGACTGGCCGGTGATGGAAGATCGTGATCTTTCGGGGCGGGAGCGCGGTCGTCTCTTCATTCAGTTGAAGCCGCGCCCCAGCGAGCTTGAGGAAACCGCTCTGACGTTCACGGAGGCGGCCGGTTCGGCGGGCATCGTCGATCGATACAACGGGCGAGGCATCGCCCTCGCGGATTTCAACCTGGACGGGCGCATGGACATGTACGTGGCCAACCAGGGCGCGCCGGGGTGCTACTACGTAAACGTGTCGAATGACGGATCGGCAAGCACGTCGAACGCCTACCTGCGCCTGAAGCTACGTGGCCGGCCGGACGCTCCGGTCTTGATTGGCAACCGGCACTTCGCAAGCACCGCTGATGCCGTCGGGGCGCGCGTCACCGTGGAGACGGATGGTGCCGTGCAGATCCGTGAGGTCCAGGGCGGAATGGGCTTCGCGTCGCAGTCCGAACATACAGTGCATTTTGGAGTACCTCGTTCCGAATCGCTACAGCGCATCACGATCTGGTGGCCTAGCGGTAGGCAACAAGTTGTCGAAGGAAACGAGGCCAGAGCGATGCTAAACCGCACCAGCATCATCGAGGAGGCGGTGGCCGAGGTGGCGCGACCGTGAGCGAGGTAGACCAGACAGTTCGATCCTCTCGACGGTCATTGCGGCGGTGGTCCTGGCGCTGGCCCGCGGCAGCTACGGTATTCGTGCTTCTTGCAGCCTTCGCGTGGTTCCGGGTGGGGATGTTGGACCTGCCCGCCGTGCCGAGGGGACTCTCGCTTGCGGATACAGGGCTTGCAGACCTCGAAACGCTCAAGGCGCTGGATGACTTTCTAGGCGGGAGCTCTTCCTCCGATGCCCTTAAGAAGGCCGGAGTTCCACGGGATTCCATTTCGGCGGCTGAGATGGTGTACGCCGGATTCGAGTTGATTCGCAATGACGAGGCAGAATACGGGCTGGAGATGATCCAATCCGGCGTCCGGCGAGCCCCTGCCAATCTGGTGTTGTGCAACGCCTATCGAATGGCCGTGTTCAAGCTTCAACGCGAGTTTCTTCAGCGATCACACGCACAAGCCGTGTTGACACCGGCGTTTCCTCCCTACCTCGACAACGAGCCGATGGAGTTCTTCGAGGCCTTGCTGGGCGAACACGACGCACGGGAGATCCGCCTCCACCTGGCACTCGCTTGGGTCGATCGGATGCTGCTTTTCCCGGCACTCGAAATCAAGGCGCCCTCGAGCGTCGAGGCTGTGGGCATCCTGACTTCGCTGCTCGATGACGGGAACGCAGGCTACGTTCCTGCCTTGTTCGCGCGGGGATTGAACCGTCTTCATCGCCCGGCACGACTTGTCTGGCCCGAATCGCAGTCCACGTCGCCCGACGCGGCTGCGCGCGACATCGGCCTGTGCATCGCAATTGGGCGAAGGTTCCGCGCCGGCTCTTCTCGTCTGCACGCAACGCTCGCCATCGCGCTCGGTGATTCCTACGTAAAGGCTGGGCGCCTCGGCGTCGCACGGTCATGGTGGCAGATCGCCCAGAACCTCAGCGACGAACCGGGCACGCGAGATGCGGTGCGGCGACGCTACGGCTGGCAGGACGGGGACATACTCGAGCAACTGGAACGCGATCTCGACCGGGCTCGCTCGGCCTTGGATGAACCCATGACCAACTTGGCCATGATGTGGAATTGACGATGGCGGATACTGAGGCCACGCCGCAACACGCGAATAAACCGCAACCGCTGCACAACGCGGGTCTGCGGCTCGTGATTCCGACCCTAAGAGATCCGCGTGTTATGGTCGCCGTCGCGCAGACGCTTTGGGTCGTTCTCGGACAGACGACGTACTACTTCAACCGTGACCCCGTACAACTCGCCGCCGCCATCGGGACCGCCGTAGTACTCGATTTTGTTCTGACGCTCGTGGTGCTGCGACAGATTGCCGTTCCACTCAGCGCCTACCTCACGGGCCTGAGCATTGGCATCCTGTTGGAGAGCTATGACTGGCGTATCTTCGTGGTGGCGTCAGGCTGGGGGATTCTTTCCAAGTACCTTGTGCGTAACCGCAAGAGGCATTTCTTCAACCCGTCCAACTTCGGACTCGTCACCGCGCTGCTTCTGTGCCCGCTGATCGCGACCATCGCGCCGGGATCGCAGTGGGGTGCGGATTATCGCGTGGCCGTAGTCATCATCGTGCTGGGCTTGCTGATGATGAAGCGGGTGGATCGGCTGCACCTTGCCGTAGCGTGGCTGGCGGGCTATGCGATGATGGGCGGCGTGCGCATGGCGCTGGGGCAAGGCGGGCTGGTGTTTGCGCTCGGGCCCATGACCGGGGCGGAATTCGCCCTGTTCACCTTCGTGATGCTGCCCGACCCGAAGGCCTCGCCGGGTACGCGCCGCGCACGAATCCATTGGGGACTGTCCATCGCCGTTCTCGATGGATGCATGCGCTACCTCGAGATTCGCTACTCGATGTTCTTCTCACTATTCATTCACTCCGCGATGCTGTCCTTGGTTCATTGGATCACGTCGCGGCACGACCTTGGAGAAGCGAGCTACCGGCGGTTCTGGGACGCCGCAATCGGTCGAGCCTCGCGCGAGTAACGGTCGGCGACCAACTGTCCGTAATGCTTCGTCGCACGTCATACGATGGGTGCGGCTGAACAGAACCGCGACCGTGAGCGGACGAATGGCGATAACCGAGGAGCGCGGGATCACTCGATGAACACGACGCGCGGCACGTTGCGGCTCCGCTTGTGTCCCAGACTAAGGAGTGCCGGAAGAAGGATCACCGTCGCCAGGAAGCAATTGACGATACTCAGCGCCACAAGGCCACCGAGGCGAGCGTTCGCTGGAACCTGCGAGAAGATCATCACCCCGAAGCCCAGGGCGACCGCGAGCGTATCGATCCCAATGGCGGATCCCGTGATTGCGACGGCCTCCGGGAGCGCGTCGCTCGGCGTGATACCCTCCGATAGCAATCGGCGATACCGCAACTGAAGATGAATCGCGTAATCGACGCCGATCCCGAGGGTCATGGCCGAGAACATCGACGTCGCAACGCCCAAGGGAATTCCCAAGACCCCCATCGCCGCGAAGTTAAGCAACACTGCGAGCGCACTGGGCAGAACGCAGCAGAGTCCAAACCCAAGGGATCGGCCCAGAAGCATCGTTACGATGAGTACGCCCGCAAGCGATCCCAAAACCGACACCACCTGTGTGTCGACGATCGCCTCGATGAGACTTTGGCTGACGGCTACATCGCCGCCAAACGCCAGCGAGATGTTGTGCGGCGCGAGGTATTTCGTTTCGTAGTCTCGAATCTTGGTCATCAGTCGAGCGGTGTCGACAAAGTTGGCGTTCTTCAGCAGTATCGTCGAGACGGATCGGCTAAAGTCCGCGCTGACGAGTTGACGCAGCCGCGCCGTACCGCGGATTCGCTCGTACTCCGACCAGATGCGCGCAATGCGACGGACGTCGTTGGAAATGCGGCGCTCACGTTCACGTCGTCCACTGAGCATGTAGTTGACGGTGGCGACGTAATCCCCCGTCCCAACGACCCCACCGACGGCTTCGCTCTTGCACGTCTCGACGTAGGTTTCAAAGAGATGGATTCTCTTGATCGCCTCCGGGCGTAACAGGCGGCGCGGCGCGATCTCGTAATTCATTCGCTGGTCGGCGCCGAGGCGAAGCGCATGGGCCGGTGGGATGTGCCCGCGCTCCAGCGAGAACATGATGTGATCGTCGAACCGCGTTGCCCCTTCGATCCAAGCGACCCACTCCGTCATTGTCGACTTATCGCGGTCCCGCGACGATGGGTCGGTAGCACGCGTTAGCCGAAGCTGCATCCCAACCAACGACCGCTCGTCATTCGTAGCGGTGAGTGGAAGACGAAGGGTTCGATGGTCGACCGCCTGCGGTGGTATCTGCCCCGTGAGTGCACTGTG
>JADFRO010000222.1 GCA_022561255.1 Planctomycetota bacterium
CTACGTAGTTTCCGACACTGGCGGAGGGCTTGCAGACATGAATCCCAGTTGCAGGCCTGATAATCGCGGATCACCCGCTCAAAAGACGCGATGTACTTCCGTGAGGCGTCGGTAAGCCGGTCGGTCGCAGCAACGAGTTCGTACGCGGCGACCGTCGATCGCTTGCCGCGAAGAGTGAGCAGGCCTATCGGGCGGAACGCAAAGCTCTCACCTGCCTGACGGCGCGTGGCCTCGTCGACAAGGATCACCGTTCCCAGCATCTTGTTGGCGGTCTCAAGCCTGGAACCGACGTTCACGGTGTCGCCGATGCAAGTGTAATCGAGCTTCATGTCGCTGCCGTAGTCACCTACGAACGCCTCCCCCGTCGACAGCCCGATCCGCATGACCAACGGCTCTGTAGACCCACCGTCGCTCAAACGGTGCAGAGCGTCGACGGAATCGAGCGCGGCGTGACAGGCCTCTTCCGCATGGTTGCTGCAGGGCCAAATCGGAGCGTTGAAAAACGCGAAGATCCCATCTCCGATGAATTTGTTCACGATCGCACGACGATCAAGCAGAACGCGGCTCATCGAGCCCAGGTAGGGGTTCAGCACCATTCGGGTACGATCCGGCCCCAACCGCTCGCTGAGCTCGGTAAATCCCTCAAGATCGCTGAAAAAGCAGGTGACGCGTGCCGATTGCGGCCTTAGATCCTGCACGCCCAGCCGGTGGGAAATCCGGGACGCGACAGCCGGCGATGTGTATTGCGCCAGCGCACGCTCGAACTTGCGTCGCACACGCTCCTCGGTGGACTGACGATAGGTCGTCACAGCCGCCCAGGCGAAGAACACGCCGACCGCCACAGGCAGGGACGCAACGTGATAGCTTGCCACAAAAAAGAGCGTCGCGCTCGCAAGTAGAACGGCACCAACCAATACAACCAGCGCGATCAGACTCATGCGCCATCCACGGGCGCAACTCGTCAGCGTCACAATGAGCCCCGCGATCGCAATGGCGACGAGATTTGTCAACCACGAAGCACGTCGGGCGATGCTGCGCTGAAGCAACATGTTGATGACATTGGCGTGGGCCATAACGCCGGGCATGGCTGAAAAAACGGGTGACGTGACGAGATCGCCAAGTGCCGACGCCGTATAACCGACGAGACATATCTTCCCCTCGACCCTGGGGCGCAACGCCGCAAGGAGATCCCTTGATCGCGCCGCGAGCTGGGCGTTTGCGCTCACCAGCAACTCGTCATCATTCCCATCGCCGAAACGGGCGTACAAACGCTCGATGCGCCCGCGCTCTACCTGCTCGCTCTCATCGGCCGGGGCGACGTCCCTCCACAGGCTCCACGCGTGCTCAAGCCAAACGACGGCTTCACGCTCAATGTCTGCGATCGAACGCGCGACTCGCTCGAGCGCGGCGCAGGCCTCTGCACCCGCTTCGGTGTCGACGTCGCCCGCACATTCGACCTCCAACCGGCGGCGTTCACCGATCAAGCGGGCATAGGCGGTGTACTCCGCCGGAGTGCCCTCGTGTCGCAAGCGCACGAGTTCGCCGCGTGCGATCCGCGACCTGCGGTCATTGTCGATCACGTCGGAGCGATTTCGCGCGATCTCCAAGACACGACCGGCTGGAATGTGCTCGAAACTTTCGACCCAGCGATTCACGTCAGGCGGCGCGTGCCAGTTCAGCAATACAAAACCATTGCCATCGAGCGGCAACCGAACGCCGTCTTCCGCGCCGAGCACGAGTACGCCGTTTTCGATCGTCATGCCGTGGCGATCGAAGCCCATTACGTCCATGGCCACCATGAACCCCAACTGCAACAGCATCGCGCCGTCGGCGTTGACGAGCATCGGTAGTTCACGAACGACACCGCCGGACGCCTCACGCTCGAACGCAACAAACCCCACGCCGACAGAGGCCCGCGCAAGTTTGTCGACCGGCAGCGTCAAGTCGAATGCGTGCGGTAGGTAGTCGACAAAACTCGGCGGCACAGCCGGAGCATGACCCACCACGATTCGCCGTGCGTCCGCCCAGCGATAGGCCAATAGCAACGATTCTCGCTGAGGCGATAGCACGTCGCGCCGTGCGGGCGGCAGCATCGAGTCGAGAAACGCAGGCCAGCTTCCGTCGGGGTGCTCTTCAAGAAAGGATCGCGCAGCCAAGCGAGCGAGTGAGCGATTCGCAACGTCCGTACCTTGGGGTGTCATTGCGGGCGCTCGGGCTTCACTGCGAGTGCTTCGTTCTTGCCGGGTGCCCCATTGTTGCCGGGTGCCCCATTCTTGCGCTTCGATCGATATCGCGGGGGGTTGTTTGACTTTGGAGAGGGCAATTCGAGAAAACATCGCCAGGTAGACGTTACCAGCCGCAGTCATCGCATCGCGCAGCTCGTCGTCGTCGTAGATGATGGGGTCACTCGCACGATCGCCGAACACGCGCAGCTCGCTATCGACGTCATAGTGCGGACCAAGACCGGCGTGCTCCGTTCGCGGGGCTGAAGGCTCGGAGAATACGAGGTCAAGTACGATGCGGTCGGCTCCGAGTTCGCTGAGCACGTTGACCATTTCGGCGTAGCGACGCCTCGGCCAAGGCCAATCGCCCACCGTTTCGAGTGAACCATCGTCGATGTCGATCAGGACCACGCGCGGGTCGGCTTCGACGCTGGAGAAATGGCAGAAGTGTAAATCGATCCCGAAGTCATCGAGGGTGCGAAGCAGGCCCGCTGCATATAAGGCGCAGACCACCGCCGTCGCAACAACGCCGACCACAACTCCACTCCACCGCCGTACCCAGTCGCGATCCATCATTGACATTCGCTCTCCGCAGGAGTTTCGCCCTCCGCAGGAGTTTCGCCCTCCGCAGGAGCTTCGCCCTCCGCAGGAGCTTCAATTGTAACGGCGAGCGTGGCCGTTCGCAGCCCACCGGCGTTAGACGCCTCCTCAGGATCCACGAGCGCTCGATACTGCCCGTAATCGTTCGTTACCACCTCCATCACACGGGTGCCCCGTTCTACTTACGGGTACCCCATTCTACTTACGGGTGCCCCATTCTTCGCCGCAGGCGAAGGGTGGGGGACGGATCGCGCCGACCCTCAAACGTCGATCGTTTGACGTCGACTCCTGAATCGTTGAGTCACCGGTTCGGAATCGTCAATCGATTGTCCCCGTCCGTCCCCCACCCTTGCTTCGCAAGAATGGGGCACCTACTGCCCACCCTGGCTTCGCAAGAATGGGGCACCGGCCGCACGCGCCGCATGCGCCACAGACTCTAGACAAGATTGCTCGCATGGGGATACGCGGAAGTATCACTCGGTCGAGGAATGGCTTTGCCTACCGTCGCGCTCTTGCAGAATCTCGAGCGCGCGTTTGGCTGCTTCCTGCTCGGCTTCCTTCTTACTGGGCCCCCAAGCACCGGGGAAGCGCTCGCCGTCCAGAACAACACAGACCTCGAAGCATTTGCTGTGATCCGGTCCCTGCTCATCCAACGACTCGTAATGGGGCGTGGTGGATAGGCGGCGCTGAGCGTATTGTTGTAGCGCCGACTTATAGTTGTGTACGTTCTGCGCGTCGGCGCACTCGTCGAGAAAAGATTGTGCCGTGCCCAGGATGAACCGCTTGGCCGGTTCCAACCCGCCGTCCAGGAAGAGAGCCCCGATAACGGATTCATAGACCGCTGCGCGTAACGAAGTAGGCATGTGCTCGCGCCGTCCGAGCCCGTTGCCCAAGATCAGCAAGTCCGTCAGGCCGGTATCGTCGGAGATTTGCGCACAGACCTTGCGGGAAACCACGATCGACTTGACCCGCGTGAGTTCGCCCTCAAGCCAGTCCGGGAATCGACGATACAACTCATCGCAGATAACCAGCCCGAGTATGGCGTCGCCGAGGAACTCAAGCCTCTCGTTGCTGCTGGTACGCGTTTGGGCGATCGAGGAGTGGGTCAAAGAGATGACCAGGAGGTCGGGGTCTTGAAAGGAGTGCCCCAGAATCTGTTCCGCGCGAGCGCGGGCATCGCCGTCGGTCACAACAGTATCCTACGGACCGATGGCGAAAGGCGCGAGCGTCGGCGAATCGGGAAGAGCGCGCCTTTCGCGAGCGGTCAGTGATCAGATGGGCAGGCCAGGGGTCTGACCTGCCTTCACGACACCGCCACGCAGAGCCAGCGACCCACGTCGCGGCGACCCATCCACGCTATCATCGGCAGGAGCTGTGGTCAACTGCAAAAGCGGTCCATGGGGCTTTTGAGATGGGTCGCTTTCTCGCTTGCTCACACGCCGGACGGATGCTAGACTGCCCGGCTCGAGATGGTGAATCTGCAGAGTCGGCCGCCCCTGGAGGCGTCGGCCTAGAGGTTGAAGGACGGTCATGCATTACCCACGGCGAAACAGCAAGATCAAGAGGGCGCGAAAGCAGGGCTTCAGGGCGCGCATGCGGACGCACAACGGACGCAAGCTGATCAATCGCAAACGGCGGCATGGGTTCCATAAGATCAACGTCGCGTGATGATCCCGCAGCTCACGGCGGGCGGAAGCGGTTAAAGGCGCTCGCGCATCGGCTGGCACGGAGGCGGCGGACCGCCGGTTCGCCCTCACCGGAAACCTGCGTAGCCGGCGTCCATCTTTCGCGATATAGTTAAGTGAGAAACGGCATTGCCGTCGCACTAGACGACGGGTGTTCCGCGTCCGCGGCGATGCACTGTGGAAAGGCGCCGTCGACAGATTCTCGTACACATCGATCGACGAATCGCGGCGCCGGCGGGACTGTTCTTCACGGTCTCGCTAAACGAACTGAGTTAGAATCGACAAGTTATGGTAGATCACAACCTCCTTTCGGAACTGGACGCTACGGGAACCGCACTCGACACAGAATTGGCGGAGCTTTTTCCCGACATCGGCAACGACACACTGATTGGCCAGATCACCGACCACGAGGAAAAAGAGTACAAGCCGGGAACCATTCTTACGGGAAAAATCGTCGGGCACGCCGGCGGCGACATCGTCGTCGACGTCGGACTCAAGAGCGAGGGCCTCGTTCCGGCGGAGGAGTGGGAGGCTGGCAGCCCCCCCGAGATCGGCGACGACGTGAAGGTCTGGCTTGACGCGGTGGAGTCGGACAGCGGGCACATTCTGATCTCCAAGCGCAAGGCGGACCGAATTCTCAATTGGGAACGGATCGTCGAATCCAAGCACGAGGGCGACCGGATCGAGGGTCGCGTCATGCGCAAGATCAAGGGAGGCCTGCTCGTCGACATCGGCTACCCCGTCTTTCTCCCCGCGTCGCAAGTGGACATTCGTCGACCCGGCGACATCGGCGAGTTCATAGGCAAGACGATCGAAGCCAAAATCCTCAAGATCGATACAGAACGACGTAACATCGTGATCTCTCGCCGCAAACTGATCGAGGAAGAACGGTCTGCGGCGAAAGAGGCACTCATGAAAACCCTGGAGGTCGGGCAGACGCGGAAGGGGCAAGTGAAGAACGTCGCCGACTTTGGTGCGTTTGTCGACCTGGGCGGTATTGATGGTCTGCTGCACATCACGGACATGA
>JADFRO010000223.1 GCA_022561255.1 Planctomycetota bacterium
GGCGGTGCGGAGGAGGCCGGCGACGCTCCACCCGGGCGGCGTACCTTCCTCAACTGCGACGTTCTAACGGTTGATTTCCTCGAACGTAACGCGCAGGTTCGACGCCCCTCCACCCAGCGAATGGGTCGGCTAAGCACCGAGCGGTTGCGACGATTCCGTGCGACGGGAAACGTGATTTTGCAAGACAAGGTCGAGCGGTTGTGGATCTCGGCGGACGATCTTACGTACGAACGCGACCGGATGATTTTGGCGATCGTCGGGACGAAGCGTCACAAGGCCCGGATCGTCAAACGAGAAGAGGGGAAGCTGCCGACGCAAATCTCCGTCGAACGTCTTTTCTACAACCTCAAGACGGGTCAACCCGAGCTTCGCGGCGCTGATATCAAGGGAGGCTGAGAACGCCTTCGTAGATTCTCGTAAGTTTTGTTGCCGCCGCGCTTGCTTTCGAGCGCTCGAGGGGCAATAATTCGTTGTCGCCCGCGCGAAGCGGTGACTTTTCGCAGAGGAACGAGCTTCGCAGGGCGAGGCGGCCACATCGCCTGTAGCATCACCTATCCTGGTCGGGTTTGGTGGTTTTCATTCTCCCCTACAACTGAATCGCGTCGGTCGATCTGCGCGCGGACGGAAGCTAGCTTACTGAAGCGCGCTAGCGCTTGTGTTTGTTGGCCTTGGGGTGGCGGTTTATGCGACGACGTTAGGGTCGCGCTCGAACCGCTTGTTGGAGGCTTCGCAGCGGTTGTTCTCGGATCGGGAGTTCCGACTACGCTGCGAGGCGATGCTTTCCGTAGGGGGACGGCGGGTATGGTGTTTGGATTGGCTGCTACCTGGGGCAGCCGTCCAAGCTTCCATACGTCTTGTCCCGCTGTGACGCGGGGGGCACTCCGTGGGTGTATCGCGTGAACGCGTTCACGTCGTCACGCTGACTCTACCGTCTTGAATCCGAATCCGATCTTCGATAAACAGACGAATCGCTTCGGGGTAGGCGATACACTCCTCGGTGAATACACGCGCCGCGAGTTCGTCGGGCGTGTCGTTGGGACGAACGGGAACCTTTCGTTGCAGGATGATCGGCCCGTGGTCGTAGTCGTTATCGCAGAAGTGAACGGTGCAGCCGCTCTGGGTCTTCCCCGCCGCGAGCACGGCTTCATGTACCCGACGTCCGTACATCCCCAGACCGCCGAACTCCGGCAGCAGTGCCGGATGAATGTTCAGTACTCGGCCGGTCATGCGATCCGGGATACGCCACAGGCTGAGGAACCCAGTCATGCACACGAGGTCTGCGTCGCCGACGGCTGCGGTGACCGCCGTTTGAAACGCCTCCTCTGACATCGCTCGCCGCTGGATTACGCTGGTTGTCAGACCGGCGTCGCGGGCTCGCGTTACGCCGGCGACATCTGCCCGCGAACTGATCACCGTCGTGATTTCGGCGCACAACTCGCCCGACACGATCCGCTGGTGCAGGTTCATCAGCGTCCTGCCGCCGCCGGAAATCAAGACGGCCAGCCGTTTGGGATTCGCGGGGACGCTCATAACCGCTTTTCATTACGCGATGCGCATCTGTTCCGCAACGCCACCGGGTGTGTGTGACGACAACTTCGTTTCTCCGCGCCATCCATATCTACGATTTACAGGCCCCTCCCGTCGCGAGTGGCAGCTCCGCCTCGACCGATTCGTCGCCCTCCTCGTTACGGGACGCGCCGCCGGTTCCGAACAGATCGATTTTCATCCACGCTCTGCTTTGCCAGCGCCACCGAAGAAAAAGCGCCGTGACGACGATGAACACCGATGCCGACAGCCAGGGGCCCAGACTGCCGAGGGCAGGATACCAGTGGATCATGCACCAACCGCCGCCGACGATGATCAACCACGTCGTAACGATGAAAAACATCGCAGGAACAAAGGTGTCGCCCGCGCCGCGAAGGGCTGCGCTGTACGTGATCCCCAGCGCGTCGAAGATCTGAAATACGGCTGCACAAATCATGATCTTGGCGCCGATTCGCACGACGGTTGGGTCATCGTTGAAAAGTGAAATCAGTTCGCCGCCGAAGATCGCGTAGACCACAGAGAGCGCTACGAGATAAGCAAGTGTGATCCACACGGCGAATCGAACCTCGCGCATCGCGCGCTCGGGCTCGCCCGCGCCGATCGATTTACCTACGAGCGCCGTCAGCGCCTGCCCGACGCCCATGCTCGGTAGAAAGGCGATGCGGAGGTACTGCCACGTCGCGTTCGTGGCGATCAGCTCAGCCGTGCCGAACCTGCGACCCACCAGAATGTTGATGAACACGCCCCATACGACGACCTCCGAGGTCCATTGGAGCCCGGCGGGGATGCCGTGACGAAAGAGTTTCTTGATGCGCGACCACGACGGCCGCCATGCGGTCCGTGAACCCAGGGGCTTGTCCACACTCGGGTGCAATAGGGTCACGCTTAAGCGTACCGTTCGAAACGTTACGGCGGCGACGGTGCCCCAGGCGGCGCCCGCGATCCCCATCGATTCAAATCCGAACAGCCCGAAGATCAGCGTGGCGCTGACGACGACGTTGACGACGTTGGCTTCCAGCGCTGACCACATCGTAATCCACGGCCTGTGGACCCCGATGAAAAACCAGCCCAGACCGTTCGCGGCTATCGTTGGCCCCGCGGTCAGAAGGGCGATGCGCAGATAGGCGATTTCCGCGTGCTGTACGGATTCCTCGTGTCCGATCGCCACCACGAGCGCCGGAGCGAAGGGGATGAGTGCGACGCCGATAACGCCGAACACACCGCCCACGTAGATCGATTGCCAAGCGTAGGTGCTGCACTCACGCGGCTCCCCTCGACCCAAACACTGTGAGGCGAATGTGCTGACCAACGACACGACGCCCATTCCGATCACGATGTACGACCACATGATCACTTGGGCGGGCAGTATGGCTGCCTGAGCGTCGTGCGTCGGCAACTGAGCGATCATCAGGAAGTCGGCGATGTCCATGACCGCGCGCGAGCTCGTCGTGATCACGACCGGGATCGACATCATGATCACGTTTCGCAGCTCGGCGCGATGTCCGACACGCGAATTCTCGTTGAGTTGGAGGTCGCCTGAGTTAGACATTGTCTCGTACTGCGGAATCGGGCTGACAGGCAGCCCGATGCGCGCGAATTCAGCCGTCCGGCCCTACGGTCGGACGACGCCTCCTGGTGTTTCGCTGTGGAGCGCGTGGAAACCGATACGCTAACCGGAAGTGTCGACCGGGCGTGTCGCCGAGGCGTCAGTGTACAGCGAACGCTTCCAAAAATCGACCGGGTTGACGGGGGAGGATGTAGCTCGTTATGGGCTGGCGCAACGCCCTACGTTCCGCCGACACGCAGTAGCGCTTCACGGTTGTCTTCCCAGCAGCGCTTTGCCGAATCCAACGAGGGTAACTCCAGCGTGATGGTCGGGATGTGAAGCTCGTAGCCGGCCCAGTTTCCGAAGCTGCCCGGCGTGGGATACCCGATCGAGCCGGCGACCGGGTATCCGTTGCGGCGTCTCATGGCAGCGGCAAGGCGCTTGCCCGGTCCGTCGAAGTTGTTGCAGAATCGCCCGAGCCCGATCGAGTGAACCGTTACGATCCGCGCCGGTTGGTACCGCTCGATGATCTTCATGACGGCACGGGTTTCCGGCTCACTGGCGGCCTTGGGCCCTCCGTACATCCGGCTTCGCCGTGATGTTTGGGTCCAATCGTCCGTGGGAAAGTTGCGGTTGATGTCGACGTTGCGTGCGTTGCGCCGCCGCCTGCGAGAATATCCATCCGGGTTGATCAGCGGGGCGATGACCCATCGCGTTGAGCCGCGTAGTTCCGGACTCTCGCCAAGAAGCTCGGCCAGCCGTCGTACGACTGTGACGCTTTTGGGTTCGTCACCGTGAAATCCGCCCAAGATCACGACGGTCAACCCGCCACGGGCTCGGCGTGAGAAAACGTGGGCGCTGATCGTTCGCCCCTCGACGGAGCGTGCGAGCGCAACGTGCTTGCTGATCGTCATCGCAGAGGCTCGAAGGGGTCGCGGGGCTCGGGGAGACGCACAAGCCGATGCGTGATGAAACGCCAGACAGAGTTGTCAGCCTGCGGTGGAAACCGTTTGGTCCGACGTCGCCCGCGTTTGCGGCATTCGTGTTCCAACGCGTGACGTCCGCGAGGTCGCTCGACGGGCGGTTCGACGCTGAGGAGATCGAGGGGTCTCGCCGGGGGCTTCATAGAAATTACCGAGATGGCGAAGGCGATCACCCCGTCGGGCGATGACGGTGTCGATACGCTGGCGCTTGAGGCTCGTCAGTGTGCTGTTGAGGTACTTTTCCAGGTTCGCCGCCGCAACTTCGGGGGCGCGGTGTGCTCCGCCGACGGGTTCCGGGATGATCTCGTCGATAATTTCCAGTCTCGACAGATCCTTCGCGGTTAGTTTGAGGGCGTCCGCAGCGTGCTTACGTCGGTCGGCGGTCTTCCACAGGATGGCAGCACAACCTTCGGGAGATATCACGGAGTAAAAGGAGTGTTGGAACATCGCAACGCGGTCCGCAACGCCCAACCCCAGCGCGCCGCCGCTTCCGCCCTCGCCGATGACGACACTGATGATCGGTGTCCGTAGCCGCGACATTTCCATCAGATTGACGGCGATCGCGTGGGCGATGCCCCGCTCTTCGGCGCCGACGCCGGGATACGCACCCTGCGTGTCGATCAAGCATACTACGGGCAGCCCGTATTTCTCTGCCAGGCGCATCTTCAGCAACGCCTTGCGGTAACCCTCGGGGTGAGCGCAGCCGAAGTTGCACGCCATGCGCTCCTTGATGTCTTTGCCCTTGTTGTGACCGATGAACATCACGTGATGACCGCCGATCCGAGCGAAGCCGGTGATCAGCGCCCGGTCGTCGCTGAACGTCCGGTCGCCGTGTAGCTCGCAGAAATCGCGGAACACCGTTTTGATGTAGTCCGTGGAATGCGGCCGCTTGGGGTGCCGTGCGACCAGGACCGTCTCCCAAGGCGTGAGGTTGGCGTAGAGCCGCCGCATCGTGGTTCGCAAGCGCGTTCGTTGTTGTTTGATGTCGGCGGAGAGGTCGCGCCCGGTGTCACGCTGCTCGCGCTCCATCTCCTCCACGTCATGCTGGATGCGAGCGAGCGGTTTTTCGAATTCCAACAATCCGCCCAAGCCGCTCGACACTGCCGCCGGGTCTGCGGTTAGCACGTCAGTCATGGTCAAAACTCACTGTAACGCCCGACGAGTCAGTCCGCGCCACGGATACCGAGTACGTCGCGGCTCGGGAGAATACTCCATTATCCGCCTTTGACAAGGACTGTCGCCAGTTTAGGCACTGAGCGTGACTAATGGAAGCCGTAATACCGCCTGCTCGAAACTGCCGTAACCTTTTAGTCGAACTAACCGGTTTTTTCGGGGAAACTGATGTAACCTCTTTGATAATAAAGCGTTGCACTATTAATGTTCTTGGTCAATGGTTGGGTAAAACTGAGGATCTCTCATGGCCACGTGCCTTGGAAACGGTTGGATTTGCCGATTCTACCAA
>JADFRO010000224.1 GCA_022561255.1 Planctomycetota bacterium
CACCGGCGTGGGAGTCCCAAGAGCCCGTGGGGCCAAGCCCCGCCCCTGGGAAAAAGCATACAAATATCGACCCCGAAAGCGGCAATACAACGGCAGTGCGTCGACCCCCGCGCGGCCTGAGAACCCCTAGCCGACCCGCGCGATCTAGCTGGCGCGATACCGTTTTGGTATAGTGGCATGACCGCGTGGTTGGAGATAGGTTGCAATGAGCGAAATGTATGCCGAAACGGTCGACGTCGCAGCGACGACGATCTACTGCACGCGTTGCGGCCAAGCGATGCTTGTCGCGCCGCAGCATCTTCGCACAGCGGTGACGTGCCCGCACTGCGAAAAGAGATTGAAACCCTGGCGAATCGCCGCCGTCGCTCAATCGGATCCGATTCCCCCACCGCCGCCTTCATCCGCCGCAGCATCCGCGCAGTACGCTCACGCGGGCGTGTACAGGGCTCAGGTACGGAATCGATGGATCGCGGGCACGCTTGGCGTTCTTCTCCCGGGCCTCGGCGTACACCGGTTCTACATGGGGTTCATCGGAATCGGCATCATACAGATCGTCGTCACGGTGATCACGTTTGGCACGATCGGACCTATCTGGGGCTTCATCGAAGGAATCCTCTGCTTCTGCGGCGTCATGCGCGACGTCGACGGGCGACCCATGGACGGATGACCCACCGGCGTGAAACTTCCGGTTGAACGCACATCGACATCAGGAATCCGAAGCGCGACCGAGGCTCGTGCGATGGGCGTCGCCGTACAGGCGAACCTGGTCACGCTCAGGGTCGCCGAGTCCCGGCGTCACGGCTCTGCGTCCACCTCTTACGACATAGACGTTCCACCACCGGGCGTTGTGGCCCACTTTCGCGAGACGCTGGTCGATCCGAAGCGGCTGGCCCAATACGACGACGCGGAGCTGCACCTTCGCCTGCACGAAGTCTGGGGTCAGTTTTGCTTGATGCGCTGGCTATTCGGTGAGCACGACGACACCGGGGGAGCCAACCCGGCGAACGTTCCAGACGACGCCGAAATGCGCTGCGACGCCGTTATCGAGGCTAAGCTGGCGGAGGTCCACGCATTGCTCTGGCGCCTTCGCTTCGAGCAGCGCGTGCGAAATGGTGACTGTGGAGACCGGTTTGAGTCTGACCGAACCGTCGCGGAGACGATTCCCATCGAGGCTTTCGGCCAACCCTCCGGTGAGTGTACGGACGCCGAATTGCTCTACGCCGCCTGCGAGCACGCGGGCATGTTGGCCGTACTTCGCTGGGTGACGGATCGCGGACGCGACTGGGGTGACGAGGACATCATGGCCGTCGATCCGCAACCGTTCTGAGGTCGGTACGGTCAGCAGCCTCCACGAAGGAAGGTTCCCGCCGTACGAAACAGAATGATCATATCCAGCTCGAAGGACATCTGCTTGAGGTAGTACAGATCGAACTGAAGTTTCCGCTTGGAGTCCTCGACGGACGCGCCGTACCGGAAACTGATCTGCGCCCAACCCGTAACGCCGGGTTTCACGAGGTGCCTTTCGCTGTAGTACGGAATCTTCTCGCACAGTTCATCGACGATGTCCGGACGCTCAGGGCGAGGCCCCACGATGGACATGTGGCCGACCAATACGTTCACGAGTTGCGGCAGCTCATCGAGACGTGAACGACGAAGGAATCGACCGACGCGCGTAACGCGCGGATCGTTCGGCGAAGCCCACACGCTCTTTCCATCCTCCGCGTCGGTACGCATCGTTCGGAATTTGTACAGGCGGAAAGGCTTTCCGTGTTGACCCACACGATCCTGGTAATAGAAGACAGGGCCCCGATCGCCCAGCTTGATCGCCAGCGCGATCAGCAGCCAAAGCGGCGCGGAAAGACAGAGCCCCACCACCGCCGTTGTAAGATCGACGACGCGTTTGAACATCGCCTGCTCGTCGCAGTGCACCTTCAGGTCGGCGAACAGGAACCAGTAGGGCGTGATCTCGTCGACGAGAATCTGCCCTGTTGCTTTTTCGTAAAAAATCGCCTCGTTGGTAACCCGGCAGCCGGCCTGAAGACTCGGTACGATCCAGTCCATCACAGACGGATCACGCGCCGCCGACGCCCCCACCACGATGTCCAAAACGCCTACGTCGCGAAGCTTGGGCACTTGCTCGGCGATCGGACCCAGAAAATTCGTATCAGCGGTAGCAGGCCCATCGCCACCTCCGGTGGTAGCGTATCCGACGAGTCTGTATTCTCTGAGAAACCCCTCCGACTGCGCCCGCACGAACGACTCGAACAGAGCGCTGGACCCGACGACGAGCAATCCCCGTTGAATCTTGTGGATCGCCCACGACGCTCCGAAACGGATGGCTGTACCGGTTACAAAAAAAACGCCCAATGATAACCCAGCCACACGCCGACTCACTGTGGCGTACATGATTACATAGATGATCGCGTAGGCAACGATCGCCGCGGTCGTGGTGGTCAGCAGCATCCGCGAGAGGATGCGCGACCGCGACACGAGCGTTTCACGCTCGTAGAGCCCAAACACCAGACTCGCCACGATCCCCGCGAAGGCGAATATCGCCGTCGCCTGCCACAAGGCCACGTGCGGCACTTCAAGATTCGGGTGTGGTGGAAAAACGGTGAATGCCGCCGATACGGAAACCGCCAGTAGCGATACATCAACCAGTAACCAGGTCGAAGGGGGCATCCCCATCAGGGCACGCCCCACGATATGCGTCACACCCACCGTCAGCGACGTCCGTCGTTGGCGGCTCTGGACTTCGCTAAAACGTGACACAGACGGAGTTGCGACGACCTGACCGTCCGCTCCGGCTACCAGTGGACCACGCATAACTACCGTACCTCTCAAACACCCTCGGTTCCATCGGAATGCCAGCCTCAGCGCGTGAGTTATCGGCAAACCCTCACTCCACGCGGCGCCGGAGCGTCTAGGGCCGATAACCTCGCGTCCCGCTCCCACATATCGAGACGCGTTACGGCCTTTTTTTGGACGAGTACCGCCCTGGCGAACCCGATATTCGTATCGTAGACCGGTTGAAGTCCGCGCGGATGAACCCGACGCGGTAGGCAACCGCTGTATGGAGTGTACGCCAACGTAATGAACGCAGACCGGGAGACGAAAACCACGCTTCTTGTCCTTGCCGCCGTTATGGTGATAGGGGTCTCGGTGAGCGGTTGCACGCACAAGTGCGTAACTGTGTGGGAGCCCAAACCGCGGACGGAGTGGAGACACCTCGTCGCGCAACCGATCGATCCCCCCTACAACACGTTCCGAATCGACGCGTCCCTTCCGACCGTCGGCCTATTCCCAGCGAACATCGCCGTTACACGCGTCGCCGTTGAAAGCGTCGGCGACACCGGCGAGATGCTACCCCGACTGTTCGCGGATCCGAGGAACGAGTTTCTACAGTGGAACTCCACCTTCGACGACCAAATGGCCATCAGCGAGGTCTTCCCGATCGACCAGCGCGATCTCGGCGGGGGTCCGGCCGACCCGGAACAGATTGTCGCCTCGTTCCGCGCTCTGCACGCTCGCCTGGGTCTGGTTTACGCCGTCAACGAGCTAAGCCCCAACGAATCCGAGATGTTCGGCGCGTTGTACGACACGTCGTCCCTCCAGCCGATCGCTTCGTTCCACGCCCACGCTACCTCGATTAAACTACCCCACGATGCTAAAAACAAGGCGGATCCCTACCATCTTTGGAAGACGGATTCGAGGGCATTGGTGCGTGCCAAGTTTGCCAAAATGGTCCACAGTTGCGTTCGACAACTCGTGATCGACGATGAACCCTCCGCCGTCGAAGCACGGACCGGGTGGCTGCCCGCCGGTCCGATGCGTCCGGTTGAGTGGCCGCCCATACGTGGAAAGCGTCGACGATAACCACAAACCTCTCGGTAGCTGCGACGCGCTACCAAAACGCGTCGCCACCGCGCCGCACTAGGTTTCGCTGATGCGCACCGACCGGATTGAACATCCCACCGCCGCCTTTCTCCTGCGAAACTCCGTTGAACTTCTCACCGCACTGGCAGTACTGTTCATCCTCCAAGCCGGACTGGTTCCCTTCGACTTCACGATCGATAGCGAAGGTGCCAGACCCCGAGCATTCTTTGAAACCGCGACGACCAACGCAAGTTTTCCTGATCTTGTCAGCAACATCTTCCTGTTCCTGCCCATCGGAATGCTCCTGCACTGGACGCTGCTGCGGCGCTTGCGGAGCGACTTTCTCGCCCTGCCGGCGACGCTTGTGCTTTGTGCCGCCCTAAGCGGAGGGATCGAATGGCTTCAAGCCTACTCTCCTTCACGCATCTCCTCGACGGTCGACGTGGTGAGCAACATTGCGGGCGCGGGTGCGGGAGCGTCGTTATCATGGCTCGCTCGCAGGATGCTCCCCAACATCATCGGCGCGGCGCTGTTCGAGTTTCATGAACGCCCGACGTCAGCGATGCTGAAAGCGTATTGCGCCTCGTTGGCTCTCCTCGCGGCGTTGCCGTTTTCATTCTCACTCGACACGACCCGCCTCAAACAGTCGGTCAAGTCGGCCGTACTGGTCCCGTTCGGCCACGTCGACAACGAAGTCGTCCTCGCGGATGAAGATCAAAACATGGCGAACCCGTTAGCGAGCGCGCATGTCAAGTGGCACACCTTGAAGCGCTGGTCTCGATGGGCGGCGGAGGCTGCCTCGTTCGCGGTTCTGGTCTGGCTGCTGTATCCGTTCCTGCGTTTTGGATACGAGTTTAGCTGGCGGGCAACGAAGGCGTTGATCTGGTGGTTCGGCGGACTACTCGCGGTCGCCTTGAGTGTTCTGCAGTTTCTCATCGTCTCGCGCGGGTTCGATTCGACCGACATCGTCTTCCGCCTCGGCGGTATCGCCCTGGGCCTGCTTACACACTCGGTCTACCTTCGTCGCCGCGACGTGGAGACCGAAGAAGCGCGAGAGCGGCGTTGGCTTCGATTGGCGACACTTGCGTGCTATGCGACAGCCGCCTACATCCTCTACACCGGTATCATCCCGGCCACGTTCACGCTAAGCGCCGCCGCGGTGGAAGAGTCAGTGACGTCCACGGCGTTCCTACCCTTCATGGCCTACTTCGTAACGCGGTTTGACATCATGATGACCGACGTGATGGAGAAGTTTGCGTCGCACATGCTCTTTGCCGGCCTACTTGCAACGTGCTGGGTTCGCGTTTCGCGCCTGCGCCTGTCGCATCAGCTTTCCTACATTCTTCCGGTTTCCGTGATCATGGCGATCACGGTGGAATCCGTACAGATGTTCATCCCGGTTCGAATGACGACGCTGTCGGATCCACTTGTGGCCGCCGCTGGTTGTATGGTCGGGGTCGTCCTCCGCCAACACGTGCTCTCATTTTTGAACTTCTCCGCCACCCATGACTTCATCGGTCCGCAGGACGTCCAGACGCTCGCGGCGAGCGAACGCCAGCATACACTTTCCGACGGTTTGATCGCCTCGCTAACCGACCCGGACGAGAACGCCCCGGTAGAGCCGTCCCCGACGCGACTGGCGCC
>JADFRO010000225.1 GCA_022561255.1 Planctomycetota bacterium
GTATTAAGCTCGTCGAGGCGCTTCTGCAGCATCGGCTTCAACTTCGTGTTGAGCGTTTTTCGTCCAGGCCCCATAAGCTCGTCGATGTCAACACTCGCTCCGTATTCGGAGAGGTATTGGTAGGCCAGCGCCTCCATGACCCGTTCCGGCTCGGCGTACGTGTAGAGGTACTTCTTGATGTCTTTGACGCGATATTCGATCGGTACGGAAATCATCAGTAGACTTACCGCTACGCTTTCCGACTCTGCACCGCTGCCACCGGCGAGGTGTTCGCCTCCACCCGGTCCCGATAAGTCCATGAGCTTGGGCGAGGCGACCAACAACATCATCTCCGGAACGAAGTCATGCGCCTCCGACCAGAGAATCGCCTCCTCGTGACCGTGGTCGTCCTCTTCCACCGCCTCGCCGATGACCGACTCGCGAATGCGTTTGACCGGCGCACGATAGGTTACGTCAATCGGATAGGGCCACTTGAAGTGCATGCCCGGGTTGAGTACGTCCGTCGGTTTGGAAACGAGTCTCCCAAAGCGCTCAATAACGACTTGTTCATCCGCGTTGACCAGCACCACGCTGCTCAGCGAAACCACGAGGAGGAACGTAAACACCGTGATGGGAAAAAGCCATCGCTGAAGAAGCTGGTAGAACCAGGTCGAACTGACCTCGAAACCGAATTGGTAATTGATCGCGTCGGCGATGGACTTCGCGAGTCCACCGGGCTCGCCGATCAAACCCAGCAGCCGGCTGTCGAACGACGGACGCGGGACGACGTCCGCAGCTCGCGGGCGGTAAAAATCCATGATGAAGTTGCCCGCCAACTCAAGGCCGAGGATCAGCAATACGACGCGCGTGAGATAGGCAAGTAGCGGCTCTGTCCAAGTGAACGTCGTACTCGCCATCAGCGCGAACGCCAGAGCCAAACACGCCAGCGCGTTACCCGCCATGCACGTCGCCCCGGCGCGAAGGAGTCGCCAGTGGGGCATGCGTGACAGCGCTACCGCATACCGTGCGTAGAGGAAACACAGAAATCCGATCCCCACGATGAACCACATCACCAGGGTCGGATTCTCCGTGCGCGCGAGTCCGTCCTCGGCGAAGGCCGTCTCAAACGACCAGCTCCACCCGACGAAGTTGCCCGCCAAAAGGTAGATGGAGACGACGACGGTGACCGCGGGAAGCAGCCACCGTACCATCCAGCGCAGACGGTTCTGCTCCAGCAGCAGCGCCTCGTCGTCCAATTCGAACAACGCGTCGCTGGTCCCCGCGTCCTGGGCTCGACGTAACTCAGCCGTCTCGAGCCGTTCGCTATCGACCCGACGAAGTTGCTTGAAAACCAGAAAGAGGACCAACCAGATGGGCAAACCAGCCAGAACCAATCGTGCCAGCGCCGCGATGGCGTCCGACCCGGACCACACCGCCAGCCAAGCCAGCGTGGCTAAGGAGGCGCCCTGGAGCACGAAGCCAAACGCGGCTACGTGCTGGGCCCTACGGTTGTTTGACGTGTTCGTTTCCGTCATCGTTGTACTACGACGCTGTCGCCCAGATCGTTCGGTAGGATTGCCACCGGAAACGTGAGGAACCACCGCCCGGCGCGAACCCGGCCCATTCCGCGGGCGTACCGGACCCGGTGGCATCGGCTGTCATCGCGATCCGCCCGTCCGCGTGATACTTTGCCGAGGCGAGGCGGCAGCTTACAATAATCGAGATACAGTGCAAGACAAAGGCCGAACCTTCCGCTTGGCGGGATAGGCCCCAAACACGGCTCCTGCGGTAACCGTTCAATGTTTCAACGCTTATTCAGCCTCGCTCAAAACACGTTCATCGAGACCATCCGGCAGCCGATCTACGGCGTGATTCTGATCACCACCACGTTTCTGATGATCCTGAACGTCTCCCTGGCCGGCTTTACGATGGACGACAACAAGCTGCTTCTGGACCTAGGGCTTTCTACGCTGATGCTCAGCGGGTTGTTCTTGTCCGCTTTCAGCGCAACGGGGGTGATCAGCCGAGAAATCGAGAACAAGACGGTCCTGACGGTGATTTCCAAGCCCGTGAGCCGCCCGGTATTCATCTTGGGCAAGTTCGGCGGGTTGCTGGCCGCCCTGACCGTTGCCTATTACCTTTGCGTCCTGGTGTTCATCCTGACCGAGCGCCACGGCGTACTCGAGAACAGTTCCGATCCGTGGGACGCGCCGGTGTTGGCGCTTGGGTTTGGGAGCATACTGCTCGCCCTGATCGCCTCGGCGTTTTGCAACTACTTCTACGGGTGGGATTTCCCCTCGACGACGATCGGGCTCCTCGTGCCGTTGCTTACGATCAGTGTCCTTCTTGTGGGCAAGCTCGACGAGCATTGGGAGACGATCCCCTTCGGCAGCAACTTCGTGGGCGGGCAGGTGATCCTCGCCGCGTATCTCGTGTTGCTCATTGTGGTCGTAACCAGTGCGGTTGCTCTGGCGGCGTCGACGCGCTTCGGGCAACTCATGACGCTTGTCATCTGCACGGGCGTTTTGGGTTTGGGTATCGTATCGGATTACGCCTTTGGACGTCATGAAGAAACCTCACAACTTGCGGGGATCGCCTACCATTTGATTCCCAACGTCGGACCCTTCTGGGTGATCGACGGGCTCACGGCCGAAATGGAGGAGACGACCGTAACGGTCGCTTACTTGGGATATGTGACGGCGTACGCGGCGCTGATCACGACCGCAATGGTCAGTCTCGCGATCGTGATGTTCCAAAAGCGAGAGCTCGGTTAAAACACTCCCCGTTTCGTCGTTGCGAGCCGCGGGCTTGAGCCCGCGCGATCTCTCTAACTTCGATGATGCTCGAACGTCGGCGGACCGGGCCTCTTATCCCCCCTTGCTAAGGGGGGATACAGGGGGGTCGACCAATGCACGAAAACAGAGTTTGCTCTAGCGGCGTTGCGTTTCTTTCATCACGTCACGCATTGTGTAAAAGCCCGGTCTCCGGCTTACCAGCCACGCAGCCGCTCGAAGAGCGCCGGCGGCGAACGTGTCGCGCGAGTGTGCGGTGTGCGAAAGCGTGACCGTCTCGCCGGACCCGCTCAAGTGGATTTCGTGTTTGCCTACAGTATCGCCCATGCGAACCGCGTGAACGCCGATCTCCGAGTCGCTACGTACACCGACTCGCCCCTTTCGTCCGAAGATCACCCTTCCCTCCTCGACGGTGGTTGTCTTCGATGATTCGCCCGAAGCGCCGCGCCCGCGTGCGGCCCGAATTTCCTCGACAAGCATCAACGCGGTCCCGCTCGGGGCGTCGATCTTGTTTCGATGGTGCGTTTCGACGATTTCGATGTCATAGGCGTCGCCAAGCTCTCTGACGATCTGACCGAGGGCGGAAAGAATCGCGTGGATTCCCGCGCTGAAGTTACCGGCCATGACGATCGGCGTCGTGTGAGCGGCTTCCTGGATTCGCGCCACCTGTTGCTCGCTATGACCCGTCGCGCCGATCACCATCGGAATCTGCCGACGCTCGCAGATATCGAGCCACGCCATCGTCCCGTCTGCTGTGGTGAAGTCGATCAGCACGTCGCAAGCGGGTTGCCCGACGGTGATCTGACCGTCCAGGTCGAGTTGATCGCGATACACCAAGGTCGCGTCGCCGACGTGAAACCGTGAGCCGACGGCTGGGTCGCCGGGGAGCACAAGGGCAGCACTGACGCGGAATCGATCGTCGCGCGAGGTGAGTTCCAAGAGATTTCGCCCCATACGCCCCGTTGCCCCGGCGATCGCGAGACGGATCATCGTGCCCCTCCAATCAGTCGAGCGACGGCGTCGAA
Source organism: Planctomycetota bacterium (assembly GCA_022561255.1). Taxonomy (GTDB): domain Bacteria; phylum Planctomycetota; class Phycisphaerae; order UBA1845; family UBA1845; genus JAJRUK01. The sequence continues at coordinate 3,797 of JADFRO010000225.1, forward strand.
GTCTGCTGCGCAGGACGTCGGCGGATTGGCGAATCGTGCATGCTTCTGTCGCGCGCCGCTGTGATAGTCGATCGTGGCGTTTGGATCTTTTAGAGCATGTCCGGTCAGGATACAGACGACGCGGTCGCTCGGCGCGATCATCTTTTCGTCGATCAGTTTCCGCAACCCTGCTACGGAAGCTCCACTGGCCGGTTCGCATCCGTATCCATATTTTCCGACGAGCGCCTTACCATCGAGAATCTCAGCGTCGTTTACCTGTTCGACGACACCGTCCATGACCTCCAGACTGCGCAGTGCCTTGATGAGATTGACGGGTCGACCGATTTCGATGGCGCTCGCGACTGTTTTGGCCCGCGTGCCCTCGGCGTTCATCTTCTTGTAATAGCCTTCGATTCGATTCGTATCCACTCGGCCGCCGTTGTAGCGCACACCGTGCTCGTTCACCAGTTGGCAGAGCGTGTTGGCCCCGGCCGCGTTGATGATCGCCAGACGCGGAATCCGATCGATCAGACCGAGCTCGCGCAACTCCGCAAACGCTTTGCCGAACGCGCTGCTGTTGCCGAGGTTGCCACCGGGTACGATGATCCAATCCGGCACTTCCCAGTTAAGTCCCTCGAGAACGCGGTACATGATCGTTTTTTGGCCTTCGAGGCGAAACGGGTTGACTGAGTTCATCAGATACAAACCGAGTTGATCGGCGGTCTGTTCGGCAATTCGCATGCACGCGTCGAAGTCGCCGGCGATCTGAATCGTCGTAGCGCCGTAGTCGAGCGCTTGCGCAAGTTTTCCCAGCGCGATCTTGCCACCGCCGACGAAGACGATGGCCTCCATCGACGCGCCGCTCTTGGTCTTGGTGTGTCGGGCGAACATCGCCAGCGACGCGCTCGTATTTCCCGTCGACGCACAGGCCACGCGCGTGCAACCCAGCCTACGCGCCATGGTAAACGCTGCGGCCATCCCGTTGTCTTTGAAGCTGCCGCTCGGGTTGAATCCTTCGTATTGCAAGAAGAGACGGCCGGCGTCGACGCCGAGTTCCCCAGCCAGGGCGTCCGCGTGCTGCAATTGCGTTTGCCCTTCGCCAGCGGTGACCATGTCGTCGAGCGGACAAAACGGCAGCAGCTCACGAAACCGCCACACGCCGCTGGCGTTTAGCCTCGCCTCCGCATTTCCGCTCGATGTCCCCCGGCGTGATCCGAAGAGCGACAAGGATTTGGGCACCTCCGTCCGCGACCAGTCGTAGCGAACGTCCAGCAGCGATCCGCACTCGGGGCAGGAAAACAGAATCTGTCCGATGTCGAAGCGGGCGGCGCAGTCCGTCCCGATGCACTGTTGGAAGGCGATGTCGGGCATGGCCAACATGTTCGGCTGATTCGCCGGACCATGCAACCTGACGGGTGTCTTATTCGCTGGGAGCGCCGCGTTTCCGGGTTGTCTCCGCTTCGAGAACGCGCCGCTCGTCTGGGGTCAGCGAATCGAGCCCGGAGCTGGATACCTTTCGCAGCACACTCTCAACTTCGGTCCGCTGCTTTTCCCGCTGAAGACGCAGACGCTCAGCCTTCGCCTCTTCCCGTCGGCTGCGGCGGCGGGCGAAGAACCCCGGACGCTTCTCAGGTTGCTCCAGCGACGCGTAGCCGCCGCCGAAATCGTAACCGAATTCGCCCGCGCCGAATT
>JADFRO010000226.1 GCA_022561255.1 Planctomycetota bacterium
CCACGGATGTAAGTAGCTCCGCAGCTTCGCCGACCGCCGCGAGAACGCCCAGTGTGACAACAACGCCAACGCTCATACCCTGCCACTGCTCGTACCAGCCGAACCCCGCCGCCGCGGCAAGCAAGATCCACGTTCCCGGCAGGCGCATCAGGGTTAGAGCGACGGCCGTGACGCACACGAGCGACCCCAGCGGCAGCACAACCCAATCGGACACGGTCTGCTCTCCCGGAACGACCCGAATCGTCGTTGATTGACATTCCTCAGCACCGGCACCATCGTACAGCGCAACAGCGTCGTTGTGACGTTCGAGCGCGTTCCGTAGCACCCACTGGATGGTATGACAAATCAACCTTCACGTCAGGGCGTGGTCGCCGTTCTCGCCGATATGATCTTTGAAACGAAGATTTGCTCGACAGCCAATACGCTCGGAGCGCCGGCGATCGTCGTTCGGTCCACCGACGCACTCGACGCCGCGATTTCGAGGACCGGCGCCTCGTTGGTTCTGGTCGATCTCAATACGGCCGGGGATTCCGCGATCGATCTCGTGAAAGCCGCTAAGGCGCATCCGTCCGAGCTGCACGTCGTGGCGTTCGCATCGCACGTCAATGCTGACCTGCTGGAAAAAGCCGAGCAAGCAGGCGCCCACTCGGTGATGCCGCGCTCCCAATTCTCGGCCGAGCTGCCGAATCTGATCACCACGCATTGCAAGAAGCTGGATACGACGGGTGCAGCGCCGAATGCGCCGGAAGATTCGCCGTGTTGATACGCGAGCCCATCGCTGCGGGCACGTTTTACCCGCCCCAAGCGGAAGCGTGCCGCGAGGAGCTTAAGCGACTATTCAGCGACTCTGCGAGCGAATGGAAGACCGAACCTTTATTCGGAGGTCTGGTTCCCCACGCCGGGTGGCGGTGCAGCGGTGGTGTAACGGCGAAGGTCTTCGCGGCACTCAGCGGTGGCGCGCGGGCGGTAACGCCTAAGAGGTCCGCTGACACGCCCAACGACAACGAGGCCGTGATCATTCTGTTCGGCGGCGTCCATCGGTATCGCGGGCGTAAGGCGGCAATGTTCACACGGGGGCGGTGGCAGACACCGTTGGGTCCGATTGACGTCAACGCCCGCCTCGCCGAGCGGATACTCGACGAGAGCAGCCTTATCGTCGATGACGCCGACGCTCACCGAGACGAACACTCGCTCGAAGTTCAGATGCCGTTCGTTAAATACGTCCTACCCGCGGCCACGATCTTGCCCATCATGGTGCCATGTGATGACGCAGCCGTGGACGTAGGGCTATCGGTGGCTGCTGCGCTAAACGCCGCCGACTGTGAGGTCGTGATCATCGGCACCACGGACCTGACACACTACGGCCCCCGGTACGGCTTCACGCCTCAGGGCCTCGGTGCCGACGCGAACGACTGGGCCAAGCAGGTCAACGACCGCCGATTCCTCGATCTGGTCTGCGATATGAAGAGCGAACAGGTTGTTCCCCAATCGGTCGAGTATAGGAATGCCTGCAGCGGTGGGGCGGTAGCAGCCACGATCGCCGCAGTTGCAGCTCTCGGTGCCACAAGGGGCGTCCTGCTTGACCACACCACAAGTAGCGAGGTGCTCTTTACGCCCGGCGGTCCGGTCGCGCAAGATTCGGTGGGTTACGCCGGCGTCGTGTTCAATTAGAATTCTTGGTCGGCGCGATCCCGACCGATCCGTCATAACGACGAGCGTTCGCAAACGAAAACGACAAGGTTTGAATCAGCTATGTATCGAGTTCTCGTAGCGGACAAGATCGCCGAGCCCGGGTTGGAACGCCTGCGGAAGTGCGGCGAGGTTGAGTTCGACGTTCGACACGGCTTAGCCCCGAGCGAACTCGCCAGCGTCATCGGCTCGTACGACGGCGTACTGATCCGCTCAGCCGTCAAGATCACCCGACAAACGCTCGCCAAGCCGGGCAAGCTTACGGTCATCGCTCGCGCCGGTGTTGGCGTCGACAACGTTGACCTCGAAGCCGCCACACAAGCGGGAGTGCTTGTCCTGAACACCCCCGACGCCAACACCATCTCCACCGCTGAGCACACGATCGCCATGATGCTAGCCCTTCACCATCGCATCGCCGCAGCGCACCAACACGTGATCACCGGCGGGTGGAGCCGGAGTACTTATCTCGGCGACCAGCTGGCTGGACGAACGCTGGGCATCGTCGGATTGGGCCGCATCGGTCAGGCCGTCGCTCGCCGGGCACTGGGCCTGGAGATGAAGGTCATCGCACTCGACCCCTTCGTTTCCGGCGATACGGCGCTGGATGGAGCCGTCACGCTCCTCAAGAAACTCTCGGATCTGCTCGCCCAAGCCGATTGCGTCACCCTACACGCGTCGCTCTCTGCCGAGACACGTCACATGATCGGTGCTGATCAACTCAAAGCCATGAAACCGGGCGCCGTTTTGATCAACTGCGCTCGCGGTGCCCTCGTCGACGAAACCGCACTCGCCGAAGCACTCAATACGGGTCAGATCGCCGGCGCCGCTCTGGACGTTTTTGAAAAGGAACCCCCCGAAGGTAGTCCGATTCTGACCGCCAAGAACGTCGTCCTTACACCACATCTGGCGGCTTCCACCTCGGAAGCTCAAGAACGCGTTTCCGTCGACGCTGTGGAGTCGCTGCTCGCCTACCTGGTGTCCGGTGAGATTCGATCCGCCGTCAACGTCACGGGTATGCCGTCGGATCTGACCGCGCGCCACCGGGCGTATGTCGATCTCTGCTCGCGCATGGGAACGATCCTCTCGGCTTGGTGTGCCGATGGGGTCGATAAAATTCACGTCAGTACCCACGGTGATTCTTTGGAAGAACTTGCGCCGACGCTCGCCTGGCAGGCTATGGTCGCGGTGTTGGGACCGCATCTCGACGTTCGTCTTAATCTCGTCAATGCCAAAGAGCAGGCACAGAGCCGCGGACTCGCGGTCGAGCACACGACGCATTCCCAGCAGCGAAACCTCCCCGAGTCCGTCGTCTTGACCGTCGAGTCGCGGGGTCAAAGGCACGAGGTCGAGGGCACCGTTTTTATGGACGGCCGACCGCGCGTGCTTTCCATCGACGGCTACGCGATGGAACTCGTGCCCGAACAATCGATGGCGTTAATCTTCAACGACGACCGACCGGGCGTCATTGGGTTGGTCGGCCAAGCGTTCGGCGACGCGGGCATCAACATCGCCGACATGGCGCTGTCTCGCCGTGGTAAGACTGCCCTAATGGTTCTCAAACTCGACGAGCCCATGCCCGACAAGCTGCGCGAGCAACTTTGCGGCATGAACCCGCCGATCCTCTCGCTTCGCACGATCTCGTTACCCCCGGTTCAGGAAGACCGCGACGCATCATGAATCAGCGCGTCGCCATCGGTGTCGATTTCGGCGGCACGAACATCAAGGTGGCCCTGGTCGATCGGGACGGCAAGATTCTAGGCAAGCGCGCTACACCTTCGGACCCGCAGCGCGGTTCCGACACCGTCATCGGTGAGATGGCCGCACTCGCATCAACACTACTCACCGAAAGCGGACTCACTTCCGGCGATGTCGTCGGCGCCGGTCTCGGTTCGCCGGGTCCACTGGACCTCAAGGCGGGTACGATCATTCGCTCGACCAATCTTCCCGGCTGGCAGAACGTGGCGATTCGGCGCGAGCTTTCCGACCGACTTGGACTACGCGTCTACTTAGCCAACGACGCCAACGCAGCGGCACTGGGAGAGTTTTGGGCGGGTGCAGGCCGCAGCGGCGGCGATCTGGTCATGCTCACGCTCGGTACGGGCGTAGGTGGTGGAGTCGTTCACCGAGGCCGACTCGTGGAAGGTCACTTCGACAACGCGGCTGAACTGGGCCACATGATCGTCGTCGTCGATGGGTTGCCCTGTGGATGCGGGCAACACGGCTGCCTGGAGCAGTACGCCTCCGCCGCGGCCGTCGCTCGCAGGGTCCAGGCGGCAATCGGCGATGGCGAAGAGAGCGTCCTCGCATCCCAGGTCACCGCGGGCGAGCCAATCACCTCGCAGCACGTCGCCGAGGCCGCAAAATCCGGCGACGCGCTGTCGCTTCGGATCTGGGAGGATGCCTGCGTCCACCTTGCAATCGCGTGCGTCAACATCCAACACGTGCTGAACCCTAAGTACATCGTTTTGGGCGGAGGTATGGCTCAGGCGGGAGCGTTCCTGCTCGATCGCGTCGTGAAGCACTTCAAAGATCGTACGTGGTCACTCTGCGACGACGCGCCGGAGATAGTGCAAGCGCAGCTCGGCTACGACGCCGGTGTCATCGGCGCCGCAGCGCTCGCCTGGACAAACCAGGACGTTCACCGATAGCGCCTATCCCGCTTTCGTGTTCTGAGCCGTGGGCTTTGGCCCGCGCGATTCCAAATGTTCGTTCAAACACAAACGCCGGCGGATTTGGATCGATGATACGGAACTGGCTCAAAACAGGTTACTTACGCGTGTCCAGCGCACGTTTGCGTGTCTCTTCGGCGCGGCGTAGGACTTCTTTGGGGTCGGTCTCCTCGGCGGGTTCCATGACGAAGTGGCGTGAGTGGGCGTCGAGAATGTGACCAGGCCACAGCACCTCCGCAAAGAAATCAACGGGAACGCGCTGATACCAGGGCGGTTTGATTTCCCAATGGGTTGAAAGTGTCTTGAACCCTTCTTTGCGAATCGTAACGCCGTAATCACCGTACCAAAGGAAATCCGTCGTCACCTCGCTGCGGCCAATCTCCTGATCGTTGAGGAACACGCGAGCGCCGGTTGGCTGGGTCGTGATGGTAATCTTCCGGCGGACGCAGCCGGCAGACAACAGCCCCGCAATAAGCATGATGGGCAAGGCGATCATGACCACGCGGACAGCAACGGTCGTGCGACGTTCGCGCGGGCTAAAGCCTGCGGCTAGCGTCTTGAGCTTTGCGTTCGACAACATCCGGCTAAATTTCATCCTCGGATCGCTCGTTCAATCGCCTGTACAAAAGGGTACACAGGCCGACCGCTACCGATGGCCGTACAAGTATTCCTGAAGGTACTCGATCGTTTCTTGCTTGCCGTCGCACTCACTAGCCAAAATGTCACCTGCGGAAATCATTCCGTACAGCGTGCCGTCCTCGACAACGGGCAAGTGCCGAATCCGCTTGCTCGTCATGACGGCCTTACACTCCGCCAGGCGTGAATCGCGCCGGCAGCAGGCCATGGGAGACGTCATCACGTCGCCGACCGGCGTCGCCTTGGGGTCAAGACCTGCGGCCACGACTCGGTTCAGGATGTCCCGCTCGGTGAAAATGCCGATTACGTTTTCGCCGTCGCGTACGACGAGAGCACCAATCCGCTTGTCGTTCATGCGCTTGGCTGCATCGAAGACCGTGTCGCCGCGTTCCACGGTGGCGACGTCTGTGCCTTTCTTGTCGAGAATGGTTTGGGCGCTGGGCATCGACGCACCTCCCTGTTCGCAAG
>JADFRO010000227.1 GCA_022561255.1 Planctomycetota bacterium
ATTTCCCCCAAGATACTCCCGTCATCGGGTTTGGCCAACCCCCGCGGCGTTTCGGCGTAGGGCCCTCCCTATGCGGCAGCATCCCCTATTTGTGGGCTCGGCATCCCGTGGGGTTACAAAGATCAGAACGAAGCCACGTTTTTGCTTTGTGATTTCACGCTGAACCGGTATCCTGGATGGGTCTTGGTTGGGTTTCTTTCTCACCTCTTGTCATCTTGGAGGCCAAACATGTATTCCGCAAAGAGCGACGGCAAAAAGGGTTGCAGAGTCCGACTGCGTCCTGGGAGAAACTGTACGCTGGTGGCGATCATCTTCAGCTTGGGCGCCGCGCCGGCGCTGGCCCAATTCGTGGAAGTACAGAAGCTGGCCGTCTCCGACGAGACAGCGGCGGAATGGTTCGGGCGTTCCGTCTCCGTGAGCGGAAACACGGCCGTGGTGGGGGCGTGGTTGGATGACTGCGCGGCGGGCCATCTGCGGATCGGCGTACGTGTTCCGCTTCAACGGGATCTCCTGGGTACAGGAGCAGAAGCTGACCGCCTCCGACGCGGCGGCGTGTGACCTGTTCGGGTCTTCCGTCTCCGTGAGCGGGGACACGGCCGTGGTGGGGGCACTAGGGGATGACTGCGCCGCGGGCGTCGGCTGCGGATCGGCGTACGTGTTCCGCTTCAACGGAACCAGTTGGGTCCAGGAGCAGAAGCTGACCGCCTCCGACGCGGCGGCGTTTGACCAATTCGGATACTCCGCTTCCGTGAGCGGGGATACGGTCGTCGTGGGGGCATTTCAAACTAGCTGCGCCGCAGGTGCCTATTGCGGTTCGGCGTACGTGTATCGGCGCAGCGGAACCTCTTGGGTCCAGGAGCAAGAGCTAACCGCCTCCGACGCGGAAGCGGATGATTTGTTCGGGTGGTCCGTCTCCGTGAGTGGGGAGACGATCGTCGTGGGCGCCTGGCACCGTGTTTGCAATTCCGGACCGTTCTGCGGCACGGCGTACGTGTACCGTTTCAACGGAACCTCATGGGTCGAAACGCAGAAGCTGGTTGCTTCCGACGAGGGAGGGAATGACTGGTTCGGACGGTCCGTCCACGTGAGCGGCGACACCGCGATCGTAGGGGCACCGGCGTTTGAGTGCACGGCGGGCACTCTTTGTGGCTCAGCGTACGTGTTCCGTTTCAACGGAACCTCTTGGGTCCAAGAGCAGAAGCTGACCGCCTCAGACGCGGCGGCGGATGACTGGTTCGGGATGTCTGTCTCCGTGAGTGGGAAAAGGGCCGTGGTGGGGGCACGCGATACCGACTGTGCTGACGGTGTAGACTGCGGGTCGGCGTACGTCTATTGGTTCGACGGAACCTCCTGGGTCGACGAGCAGAAGCTGACCGCCTCCGACGTGGGGGAGGACGACTGGTTCGGGTATTCCGTTTCGGTGAGTGGGGAGACCATCTTGGTCGGGGCGCCCAATCGTCAGTGCACGGCAGGTGTCGATTGCGGGGCGGCGTACGTTTTTCGCGGCCCCTCCATCCCCGCCGTATCCACCTGGGGTCTGGCGAGCCTGAGCATGCTTCTACTTGCCGCAGGAACGATCCTGATCCGAAGGACGAGAAACTCATCCGGCTCCGTGGGGCATTCGGTCAACACTGGTTCTTGAACCGGTCCGCTCGAAACGCTTGCGGCGGGCATTAGCCCGCGGCTCGGGAGCGGCGTCGATTGATGCGCGACAGCTCTCTATGCGCTGGAGAGAATGTTGAGAATGTCGCCGTCGGCCACGATGTAGGTCTTGCCCTCCTTGCGAACTTTGCCCGCGGCTTTGGCGCCTTTCATATCGGTGTGAGCGACGAGATCCTCGTAGGCTACTGTTTCGGCTCGAATGAAGCCGTGGGCCAGGTCGGTGTGAATCTTCGCGGCGGCTTCCACGGCGGTAGCTCCTTTGCGGATCGTCCAGGCACGAACTTCGTCCGGCCCCACGGTCAAGAACGACACCAGCCCGAGTGCGTCGTAACAGGTCTGGATGAGCCGGTCGCGCGCCGGTTTCGGTAGGCCCAGCTCTTCCAGGAAGGCGGCACGGTCGGTGGGATCAAGCTGTGCGATCTCCGCCTCGATCGACGCGCTCATGGCCAAGCTCCCAACCGCGTGTTCAACTTCCAGCGGGGTCGCTGTAGAGGCGTCTTCGTCGGATACGTTCCGCACGCAAAGGACGGGCTTCTCCGTAAGAAAACCGAAGCTCGAAAGCGCTGCACGATCACTGGGGGACTGGAGAGCGGTCGACAGGGCCTTCTCCGCTTCGAGTGCGTCTCGGCAGTGGATCATGAGGGCGAGCTCATGCTTTTGTGCCTCCTGCATGGGTGTTGGCTTCTTGACGGCCTTCTCGAGCTTCTCGACCCGATTGGCTACGCCCTCCAGGTCGGAAAAAATCAGCTCGGACCAGACGGTGCTAAAGTCTCCGTCGGCGTCGACGCGGTCGCGGTAAGCGGGGACCGACGTGTTTTGAAAATCACGCACGACGACGACGAGAAGCTCGGCCTTTCGCACGATGGGAAGAAGTTTGCGCCAGTCCTCGCGACCCTTTGCATCGTCCAGGGAGCAACCGGGGATGTCGACCAGTTCAATCGTGGCGAGCGTAACCTTTTTAGGTTTGTAAAGCGCCGTGAGATAAGCGAGTCGCTCGTCCGGTACGCGAACGACGGCTTGGCGCGGTTGAGGAACGGAATAAGGGTCCGCCGCGACGCCTGTGGCAGCGGTAAAAACGGCGGATTTTCCGGATTGGGGGAGCCCAATAATGGCGACCATCATGATGGAGCGACTTAGATCCCTACGCGTCGATGTCGAAGGACTTAGAATTCCAGGCTGTTGTGCAGTGCTACGATCTCGTACTCACCGGATACATCTGCGTGGCTGAGCGAGATCACATCGCCGACGTGCGATCCCATGACCGACTGAGCGAGCGGGGCCTGGTAGTTGAAACGGGCGGCGTCGTGATCCGCATCCCACGGACCTATGAACGTCATTTCGTAGGGGGCGCCGTCGACGATGCGACGAAATACTACGCGCGTTCCTACGCCGACCATGTCGGTTGGAACGTCGGCGGGTTCCAGAACCTTGGCTGCCTGCATCTCAGAATTCATTTGGGCAAGGCGAGCCCGTAGAAGGTCGCGTTCTTCGAGGGCGAACTTGTACTCAGAGTTTTCACTGAGGTCACCTTTCTCCGCGGCCTCGCCGATAGCCTTTGCGTTCTCCTTCATCTTGACGTTCACGTGGTGCTCGATTTCCCCTTGCTTTCGCCTTAGACCCTCGCTGGTCGTGAGGAGAAGATCTTCACGCGCCCAAACTGGTACGACGACTTGTTCCGAGCTTTCGGGTATACACGACTTGATTCGGCTCAAGAGCGTATCGTGTACGACGCGGCCAAGGTTGTCGAGCTGGGCGATCTGATTACGAAGAGCCAGCGCCATCCCGCCATCCACGGTTTCCAAACACTTCATGAACCGCTCGTACTTTCGAGCGGAAAGGACCGTCTTGGCTTGTGCACCGATTGCTTTGATCTGCTCCTTGGGCATGGTGTCACTCCGCTTACAGTCACTGAGAGCACGGAGTATGCGTGCGAGCACGGTCACGGGAGTCATGTTGCCGAGCAACCCGTCTTGTTTCGGCCCGTCCCAAAGCCAGCAAAGCGCTCCGAAGTGGCCAACCGGCGAGGCAACGATACGCTGAGCAACGGGAGCGAGGTCTGCGACGGTTCGCCCGGCCTGGGTCAGACGCTCAACCGCTCGGTCGCAGTACGATTGCGGAAGTATCGGCAGAACGCTCGTCAGCAGATCGCACCAGGTGTCAGGCCTGGCGCTTTCGAGGGCGTTGCAAGCCAGATCGAGCAGGTTGTTGTCGCGAATGGCGCTGAAGATCGGCTCAATATCCTCGGTTGTCCGAATGAGCTCCTCTGTCAGCGCGCCGGCGTCCGCCGCTTCAATGACTTGTCCAACCCGCCAAGCCATCGTTGACACGAGACCTGCGCGGGATGCTTTCGACGAGACCAACTCGACTGCTTGCTCTCGAAGCGTTTCGTAGCACTTCGTCAAAGCATCCCGGTCGGGAGACGCCACGCGTCCGGAGCACGCACGAACGTATTTATCGACGACTGCATAGCGCGCCTCCGGCTCGCGCTCACGCTCAAACTGCGCCAACATTTCCACCGCGTAATCGATCGGCGCGTCGTCGTAAGTAATGGTGTAAGGGAGGCGGCCTTCAATACGGATGTCGGAATGTTTCTTGAGCGCAGTCCGCGCACGCGTCCACCACTTCTTCCACTCGGCCTCCGTCAGCAGTTCGCCAACGAGCATCTCGGCGAGCTCGTCGCTGGTGATGGAGTTCCCGTTTGCCCGGCAGATGTCCACGACCATCGACGCCGGATGACTCTTCAGCCGCTTGAGCAAAGCGTCACGGCTGAAGTGAAGCAGTACCTGGAACTCCTCGGCCGTAGCGGGACGATAACGATCAGCCAGGTGTACGGCACCGATCGTTTCGGGGCCGTCCTGGGACACGATCGAATACTCCCATGCTTCTCGGTCGATTTCGTCAACGCGAGCGGCGCCGCCGTCGTCCCGCGCGGCTAAGAAATCACCCTCCTTAACCTCCAGGCAGACGTCGAGCGTGCGCAGGGCCCGTCGCACGGGGCGACCGCCGGGAAGGCCGGCCTCAGTCAAGAGCGCCTCAAGCCCGTCGTACTCCGCGTGAACGGAACGGTAGAGTTCGGTGACCTGAGTGCGCAGCTCTTGGCTATCGGGAATACTCAGTAGAAAGTTTCCGGCAACGGCAAGCGTCTGCGGCCCGCCGACTCGCGTCTGGATCGCTTCGATAGCTGCCCAGGCGAGCGTTTCGGCGGTTGTACGTCTTCCGCATTTGCAGAGTGCCTTGAGAACGCACCTGTAGCCCACCAATTGATCAGGCGTGGAGTCTTGCGACTCAATCAGACGCATCCACTCATCCTCGACGGTGGCGGTATTGCCGCTGCCGACCAACTGCTCCATTGCTTCGGATTGCATGTCGCTCCTGTCCAAGAGGATTCATCAGACTATACTAAAGAAACGAGCCCAACATTCTCGCACAGAACCGTCGAGTTGTCGAGAACCTCGCCGTACGGGCTCTGTGTCCGGGCGGTTTGACCCTCTCCCCGAGGTACTTACGCCGGTGAGAGCCCGCTATGGCGGGTATCGGCCGAGGCTGGGTCCGCTGCGGCGCGCTTATCCGGTGCCGTCGCCAGATCGTAGGCTCGACGCATTCGCTGGGCACAAAGCGACCACGCGAAGCGCGCCGCGTGCCTTCGGCCGGCGGCGATGAGCACGCGGCGGCACGATGGCGGGGTCACTAGGCCATGAAGCTGCTCTGCGACCTCGCTGGGTTGATCCGGGTTCACGAGGATTCCGCCCTCCCCCACCACCTCCGGCAACGACGTACGCCTCGCCGCGATCACC
>JADFRO010000228.1 GCA_022561255.1 Planctomycetota bacterium
ACAGGTCGACACAGTTGGCCGACTCAAAACATGTCGAGATCGTTGGTCCGCTCAAAACACGTCGAGGTCGTTGGTCCGCTCAAGACACGTCGAGGTCGTTGGTCCGCTCAGAACATGTCGAGATCGTTGGCCGACTCAAAACACGTCGAGATCTTTAGCGGATACAACCTTGCCGTCGTAGAAGCCCCTCACCTCATTGAGAAGCTGCTTCTCTCCAACGCCCCACAGGAGTTGGTGGTAGAGGATCAGCAACCCGGGCTTTGCTTTGGTAGCCATCTCCGCGAGCTCGATCGAGGAGGTATGAAAGCTCGCGTGATATTTCTGCCAAACCGGTAGGCGCGTCTCAAACCCGAGGACCGAATACACCTCGTGGATCAGGACGTCGCACCCCTTGGCTTGTTCGACGAGCGTCTCCGTTGGAGCCGTATCGCCCGAGATGACGATCGTACGGTCCGGCGTCTCAAACCGAAATCCGAAAGCGTGCTTCCAGGATCCATGTCGAACCGGGAACGCATGCACGGTCACATTTGCGTCTTTATAGATCTCTCCGGCCGTGATTTCATGTACGTCGACCTTGTAACCGACGGCATTCGCATGTTCGAGCCCGTCCCGTCGCATTTTTATGTCTTCCGCGTACGCCTTGTGGATGTGATCGGTCATGGCGGCGATCCCCTTGGGTCCGTACACGGCGAGCGGGGCGTCACGCTCCAAAACCCAAGGCGTAAGAATAAGGTCGGGATACCCGAGGGTGTGGTCGGAGTGTAAGTGAGTTACGAACAGGTGCTTAAGATTTTCCACTTCGAGAGCGGCGATGCCGTTGCGATGGGCAGCCGCAGCTCGACGGACCACGCCCGCCCCGCAGTCGACAAGATACGCGGTGTCGTTTACGACGATCGCCAGGGCGGGGCCGGACCGATCGGGATCGGCGTTGGGGTTTCCCGTACCCAGAAAAACGATCTGACTCTTGCCGGTTGCTTTTCGCGCGATCGGATCGCGTTCCTCAGAACGTACCAATCCAGCAGCTAAAACAGCGGCTAGCGCAAACAACATGGTCGTTGATTTCAAAGCATACTCCGATGGGTGATGGGTCTACGCGTCTTCCTGCTCCAGGGCGAATTCGTCCGGGTGAGCCCGCTCGTACGCCTCGTCATCGACGAGCTTGGCCTGTCGGTCTCCGCGAGCCTTGAGTTGACGACGGAGGATCAAGTTGATCGCCACTAAGCCAACGATGGCTACGATCTCAAACCGTTTGATTGCGATCGCGACAGCGAACGCGGAGGCCGCAGCGATGATCGCGGACAGAATCCAGCTGGTCACCACCCAAATCGATCTGCCCAACTTAAGGGCGGCGTCGCCACGTTGAAAGATTCGATCGGCCATTCCTGTCGCCATGACGGCTGCGAACGCAACGTAAGTGGTTGAGACGGGGAGTCCCAATCCGCTTGCGGTCGAAATCACCGCGGCCGAGACCGACGTGATTACCGCTGCCCGCAACGCATCGTAGTGCAGCGTTCGGCCCGATTTGGTGAAGCCCGCTCGCGGGGCAAGCGAGGGCGTCCGTCCGCGTAGCGGGAGGACTCGCCTGGCAAGCGAGACACACCAGTTCGGCGCCCAAAGGGCAACGTGGTCGCCCATGCTTCCCGTGGCGACCTCGGCCTTCGTGACGCGTTCGGCCGTTTTTGTGGTCATCCCGGCGAACAGCAACAATCCGCAAACGAGTAGCTTCCACCAAGCGATCGGAATTTTGCTTCCAACGTCCACACTCTGCGCATCGAGAATCGAGTAGATCGCCAGGCCGGGGGATGCACAGTTCGCCAGATCGTTTTGGCCAAAGGAAAACGCCATGGCCAACATACCTAGTACCGCGAGGACGGGAAACAACAGCTTAGCCGCCCGTTTGCGGAACACAACAAGAAGCGCGTGAATCGCGATCGCAGACAAGCCCCACATCACGAGGATCAGAAGAATTCCGGCGATGCCGAGGTCTGTTGCTTCGTTGAATTCGTTGAGCCATTCATTAAACTGTTTAACCCAGCCTACGTTCTTCATCCCTTTGAGCAACAGAAAATAACTGAGCACGGAAATGATACCGCCGCCAATCCATCCACCGTGCAGTAGCAACGTGGGCAATTGGGTGGACCGATCGCGTATCGCTCCGCGCGCCGCGCGCTGGACCACGAACGCGCCGAACCCGGAAAGCACGATCGAGCAGAAGATGCCGAGCATCACCTTGCCCGCAGTTGGCCAACGGATTGTGTCGAATCCGACCGCCATCGCGCCGCCCAGTAGCGCAAACACCAAGCAGGCCGTTGTGCTGACCGGCATTCCGAAGGCGGAATAACCATAGAGTAAGACGGTGTTGACGATGTATACGGCGGCGAAGATCGCTAACGCGGATTCGATTGCGCCAACGCCGCCGGCTGCGCCCAACTCGGCCGGGTTGAAGATCCCCTTTCGTGCCGTGTCGATTACATCGGAACTCATTACCGCTCCGAGTACAACGGCGACGCCGGCCAGCAGCACGGCAGGCCTTCGACGCATAACGCGAGAGCCGTAGACGGCGTTCACAAGGTTGGCCGCATCGTTGCGCCCCACCTCAATCGTGTTAACGACGAGCATGATCACGGCCAGCGCTAGGCACACAACCTGGAAGGAGGGCAAATCTGCAACATCGATCAGTGCCATGATGGGGATCGTGCTCAAATGGCGCGCCGGCTTCGCAATGAAATCGGCCGATTAATGGGCAGGCTTCGACCGATGGGGCGAGCCTCCTATGCTTTGATTGTCATTATTTACGTTCAGGCGTCCTGGGGGATTGTCTTTCCGCATGGACCGTCAGGTGGCCAACATTCGTCGAAGACGCTCGCCGGTTTTTTCCGCGAAATTGGCAAGTTGACCGAGCTCGCCGAAGACGCGGAACCATAGCATGACGTCGGTGGGTTTCATGTCATCATCCAGAGCGAAGAGCTTCTGCGAAAGGCTGTACTGCAACCGGTCAGCCTCCCACTCCTGCCGCTCGACATTGGAGACCATCTCGACCGCTCGTTCCGCCTCCGCCCCGACCATGTCTCCTTCCAACAGCGTCGGAAGATAGTCGGAAATCGCCACGGTCTGCCGGCAGACCGAGTCAACCTTGTCGAGGTACTCGAAGGTCGAGTCGGTCAACACTGTAGGTAGATGCAGCTCCTTGATGGTCAGCAAGACCGCGATGTCCTCCACGGCGTCGGCCATGTCGTCCTGAAGTTTGACATATCCGAGAAGATCACCGCGGTACACGGGAAGATAAAAACGCTTCGGGATCATCTGACGGATTTCGTTCTTGATCTCGTCAGCGAGGTGTTCCGCCTTGAAGACTTTGCGAACGATCCCTTGCAGATCTTCGAACTTCTTGTCGCGCACCGCGTCGAACATCGGTCGAACAAGTGCGACACAGTCGCTCACCGCGGACATGTGGTACCGAAGCGGCTCGAACGGCGAGTCGCGAAATAAATCCCTAATCTTTGACACCCGAACACTCCGGAGTCGTTCTTGGCACATGATCTTCGGGAAGGCAACGTAGTGGCCACCCCGCTCTGCTCATCACTACTTCGCCGCCCACCAGCCCAGCCGCGCGCGGGTAGTATTCCGAGTTCGTGCGACCAACGCAAGAGCAAAAACAGGAAAACTTCATCGCTCCGCGCGAACCGGAAATAAGACCGGTCCAGCCGATGCCGGCCGTGGATAAGGTTGGCATTCAGCAAGCTGGCGGACGTCTTGTGAAAAGCGCGCAGTCCCGCCGAACCGCGAAATGCGCAGGCGTAAACGGTCCGCTGCAAGGGCGAAAGCCGGGTGGTACGCGTGATCGTGCGTCTTGTTTGGACGCGGTTGCTTCCGTCATTCGGAGCGGCCTTGAACTCGAGAAGCCGGCGGGCCGGGGTGGCCTTGGGTTTCGACCGACTCCGCGGCCGTCGGGAGCTTGCTGAATCGTGGAGATTCAGGAGAAGCCCTGTGATTTGGCCCCCGCGGGGCTTTCCCGGCCCGCAAGGTACTACAACAACCGACGAAATTCCACAAAATCGTTGACTCGCAACGCCTTATCTGGTAGCGTCAGCGGTTGGCTTCGTTGAAAAGGGGAAGGTCGAGGTGGTGTCGTGCGAATCGCCTCTCTGGGCGGATCCCCCCGTGCTGTACCAGAGGGCGTGTTGGCTTGATCGTGTGCGCCCGGATTCGCCGCAGTTCTCCCCATGACGGACCCCGCTCAAAGTTCCCGCCGCTAAGAGCCTCACGCGCACCGCGTGCGCTGGGCTGCTGATTGTCCCGCATGGGGCGCGATTGCCGTCTGAGCCGCCACGGTCGGCTGACTCCGTGGCCTCGTGCCTCTGGCCGCGGTGTTTGCGGCGGATGTCGGTGTGAAAATTCGCGGGGATGGTGCGGGCGGACCGTAGACTGGAATCGAGAGACCCGGAGCAGGTCTGAGATAGATAGTTGCGAGACATGGGAATCGACTCCCAGACTCTTTCTTGGAGGCAAGTGAGCTATGAAGGCGAGCATTCGTACACGTCAATGGGGACCGATCGTTGGGGCGTTTGTCATCGGTGTGACGGCCTTAGGACTGGGTTTCGAGCTTGAGGGAGCGCCGATCGCCCGAGAAACGAAGGCGACGCGCACGCAAGCCACAGGCAAGGTGGCGAGTACTCGTTCGACACGAACAAAGGGCTCGGGGTCGTTCTTCCGATCCGTGCGTGCTGCGGGCGAGCGTTCCAAAGTACGTTTTGGCCAGCTTCCCGGTGGAGGATTCCGAACGATTGTCACGGCGTCCGTTGACTACCGCGATGACGAAGGTACGCGCCTTCGTGCGGCGGGCCTACTTAAGGGCCCCCTGCCCTTCCTGTTCGACAGCGCCGCGGCAACGGCCGGCGCCTGCACCTTCGACATTCAGTGCGACGACGGTGACCCGTGCACGATTGACAACTGCAACTTCCCTCCGGGCGCCGCACCGGGATCGGGTAAGTGCGAAAACACCGCTGTCGACAATGGTTCGGACGGTGCCCACGGCGACGACGACTGTGAGGCCGGCCTGCTGTGCGGCGGTTGCGACGACGGTCTAGGTTGTAACGGACTCGAGACGTGCCAGGGCGGCTCCTGCGTAGCTCCCGGTAGCGCCGGTCCGGCGACGTGCTGCGGTTCGGCAGCGTCGTCGTCCATACCCTGCCGACCGCCCATGATGCCGCCGACGGCGTTGCCTTTGTCGTGGAATGCGAAGGAAAGCGGCTCGGAATTCTTACCGATCTGGGCCACCCATTCTCGGGTTTGCAGAGTATTATGGAGTCGGTTGACGCCGCCTTTCTGGAGTGCAACTACGACTCGCAAATGCTCGACGCCGGCCCTTACCCTCCGCAACTCAAGGCCCGCATCCGCGGAGAGCGCGGGCACCTATCCAACGACGAGTCGGCGACGCTGCTCCGTGCGTGTGGTCGA
>JADFRO010000229.1 GCA_022561255.1 Planctomycetota bacterium
GTAATGCAAGCCGGGTCCGTTCATTTTCCGGATCACACCGGAACGACGCTCGGGCTCGTCGAGAACCCGGTTGAGTGCTCAGGCCTTCGGTGGAGCCCAGGTGGGCGCTCCTGCCTTCGATCGCGTATCATTGCAGCATGGCGATTCACTTCGATAGCTTTACCGTCGCAAGTCTAGCGCGGCAGGCGTCGCAGGAGCACCCGCTGGAGTGTTGCGGAATTCTCGTCGGCAAGCGGTTCCACGCAGAAACAGACCGTCGAGAGCGCTTCAGGTCTGTGCGTTCCGCGCCGCGGGCTTTGGCCCGCGCGATTTCCCCGTGCTCGACGGATGACGTTGGCGTTGCAGGTTCGGCCATCGTCGCGGGGATCGTTCCCGCGAAAAACATCGCCGACGGCGATCGTCAAAAAAAATATCAGATCGATTGGGCAGTGCTGATGTGTGCGGTCCGCGCGGAGCGCGACGGTGAACTCGCCGATCTCGTTTCGTCCGAGTTGTATGGGAACGTGCGGCGCGAACCGTGCGCATCCCACGGCGATGATCACGATGGGCTGCGGATTGTCGGATTCTATCATTCGCACCCGGACGGCTCGAGCAAACCCTCCCGCTTCGACCGCCAGGCTTCCTGGTCAGGTTACTCCTACGTCATCGTTTCGATCCAACCCGATCGGTCCGCTACTCTGTCGAGCTGGTTCATCGCGTGTGACGCCGAAGTGTTCGTCGAGGAGGAAGTGGTGTTTGAAGGGTCGCAGGCCTGGGGAGAATCGTCGCCTGCCGAACGATCCCTCCGCCGAAAGGGCCTGATGAAACCTCGTTGACACCGTCGCGCCCGCAACTTATGGTGTGATTTGTTCGCTTTGGGCCGGGTTTTCACTACGCAATGGGAGGACGACCGATGGGTGCAATGTACGACGACATTACCGGTGCGATCGGACGCACGCCGCTTGTAAAGATCAAGCGCATCATCGACGCGCCGGCGACCGTATGTGCCAAGCTGGAGTTCTCCAACCCGTTGTCGAGCGTGAAAGATCGGATCGGGCTGTCGATGATCGTTGCGGGCGAGAAGGACGGACGCATCACGCCTGACACGACCGTCGTCGAGCCGACGTCGGGGAATACGGGCATCGCACTGGCCTTCGTTTGTTCTGCCCGTGGCTACAAGCTCACCTTAACCATGCCGGAGAGCATGTCCGTCGAGCGTCGGGTCATTCTCAAAGCTCACGGTGCCAACCTCGTGCTGACACCCGCGGCCGATGGTATGAACGGTGCGATCAGCGCAGCCGAAAGGATCGTCAAGGAAAGCGACAACGCGTTTATGCCTCAGCAGTTTGAAAACCCGGCCAACCCCGAGATTCACCGTCAGACCACTGCGATGGAAATCTGGGACGACACCGACGGCAAGGCCGACATTCTTGTCTCGGGCATCGGAACGGGCGGCACGATCACCGGCGTTGGTGAGGTCTTGAAGTCCAAGAAGTCGTCGTTTAAGTGTTACGCCATCGAACCCGGCGCGTCGCCGGTGATCGCGCAGAAGCTCGCGGGTAAGCCTCTTCAACCCGGCAAGCACATGATCCAGGGTATCGGCGCCGGATTCATTCCCAAGATTCTCAACCTCGACGTGATTGATGAAGTCATGCACGTTTCCAACGAAGATGCGTTCAACTGGGCGCGGAAAGCGGCTCGCGAAGAGGGTATTCTCTGCGGAATTTCGTCGGGCGCCGCGCTTTGCGTCGCCGATCGCGTCGCGCACATGCCGGAAAACAAGGGCAAGCTGATCGTGGCGGTGCTGCCCAGTGGCGGCGACCGGTATCTCTCTACGCCGCTGTTTGCCGACTAATTGTTCGCCGACCAATGTTGTGGTGTTGGACACCATGGCTGTTCTGAGCCGCGGGCTCTCCTGCGGAGCGCAGCTCGCCCGCGCGGTTGCTACTCGTTCGACGGGTACGCCTGAACTGATCCGCGACCGTGAGGAAGCGGACGAATGGAAATCACCGGGGAGCGCGGGAATCACTCTCTTTCGGTCGCGGCGCGGGGGCGCAGTCTCCTGCGGGCGTGCCGCCGCCTATGCTTACCCCACCGTGGGACTGACGGCTATTCCGCAGCGGCCTGACGGACATAGAGCGTTTCCTACTCACAGGCCGATAGACTCATAAACCGCGATCGCCTAGTGCACTCCGTCCGAGAGAGATTCCCCAGCCCGTGGCTAAGAACCCCGTTGCCGTTCAACACGTTGACGTTTCGCTTGTTGACTGGCCCGCAGGCCTCGATGGGCTACGCATCGCTCACGTGTCCGATCTCCACTTTCGTGAACGCAACCGCGTTACGGATGCAGCACAAGAACTGCTGCTGACGCTCGACTACGATTGGGTCGCCGCCACGGGCGACTTCGGCGCCGTCCGCAGCCGGTGGCGAGAGGCAGCCGATTTGACGTCGGAGTTTTTCGAGCCCATCGTCGCTCGCCGGCCGGTCTACGCAGTGCTCGGAAATCACGACGACCCCAACATCGCAACCGGGCGGAAGTGCCCGATTGAGTTTCTTCGCAATAGCTCCGTTACCATCCAGCACAACGGAACGTCGCTGCAACTCGCCGGTGTCGATCAGAACGTACGCGACGCAGAGAATCTCACAGGTGCAATGGGAGATACAGTCGACGGCGTCGCGACCATTCTTCTAGCCCACTATCCGTCAATCATCTTCCGCGTGCCCCCAGGTCGAGTCGCTCTTGTTCTTGCGGGTCATACGCACGGTGGGCAAATTCGTCTGCCGGGTCTGGGGTGTTTGTGGCCCAACGACGCAATTAGCGGTCGGATGGCACGCGGACTCAGTGACGTCAGCGGTACGAAGTTGCACGTCAGTGCCGGCATCGGGGTTTCCCCGCCCATACGGTGGCGGTTCAACTGTCCCGCCGAGGTCTCGATTCTAACGCTTAGGGCAGCGGCTCGGGATCAGAGTGGGCAGGCCGAGACCGGCGCGTTTGCAAAGCTCGAGAAACGGGCGTTGGTTTGACCAGACACTCCTCCGTCGATATAGTTGAGGCGGAGCGGCAATGGACGGCTGACGGCGTTTCGTCGAAGGCATGCGGCATTATTCGGTTCTCTAACTAATCTCCCCCCGTCGCCCGCTCTACCGCTCAATCGAACCCGTGGTGCGTCCGTGGACTCGCCGACGCAACGGAAGGGGTTCGTTGTGTCCGGGCCTGTCAAACTGGGGAGTCTGGGTCCACTTCGGTTTTTCGGAAGGGTAGGTCGCTTGCGGTGAGTTGGGGCCTGTAGCCGATGAAGACTCCGGGGCAAACCAGCGTGGATCATCGTTCCGGTAAACGCCGGCGATCTTCATCCGTAGTGCTACTGAGGTTCCGGTGCATTTGCGTCGGTCGTGACGCACAGGGATGTGCCTAGCGATGGCAGTCGACATTCCAAATTATCGCATCATCGAGAAGCTCGGTGTCGGTGCGCAGACGCGCGTCTTCCGGGCGCGTTGCATGCGCACGGGGGCCGACTACACCGTAAAGATCGTCAAGGTTCTCAAACCCGAGGACGCGAGCTTCATCGATCTACTCCGGACGGAGCATGCCATCGGTTCCACCATCGACCATCCGGTCATTCGTAAGGTGTTTGAGCTGAGACTGTTGCGGCAGCGTTTTCGCGTACGCGGCGCGATCCTTTTTTTGGAGTACGTAGCGGGCGTGGCGCTGGCTGACAAGGAATTCAACGCGGACCTGGACGAAACACTCAGGATTTTCGGCCACGTCGCGCACGGACTGCAAGCCATGCACCTGGGCGGGTACGTTCATGCCGACCTGAAGCCCAACAACATTCTCGTGACGTCGGAAGGCGAAGTGAAACTGATCGACCTGGGCCAAAGTTCCAAGATTCACGAGGCGAAAGCGAAGATTCAGGGAACGATTGATTACATGGCGCCCGAGCAGGTGCAACGCGGTAAGCTGGATCAGCGGACGGATGTCTTCGGATTTGGTGCGGCTCTACACCGCGTCGTGACCGGAAAGTCGATCGCAACCGAGATGAACCAAACGGTCAGCATGCACTCGCAGGGCTTGATCGGCAAACGTGTTTCGCAGCTTCGCGAGTCGAACATGCTTAAGCTGCCCATCTGCGTCGCGAGGCTCATTGACGATTGCTGTCAGGGTGACCCCGCCGCGCGCGTTTCCGACATGGGGGCTTTGATCGAGCGGATTGCGCTGGCGCGTACGATACTCGCCAAGCAGTCGACCGGAAATGCGACAGCAGTCGACGAAGTGCGGCCCAGCGAGCCGGCGGCGGAACCCGTAGAGTCCGTGGAGCCCGTCGACACCGCCGACATTCTGGAAGAGCTTGGACTCGCCGACGGCACGGACGAGTCAGCAACCAAAGATAGCATGGAGCCGCCAAGCCAATCGTAACCACTTCCGACGGACCGAGGGCCTCGCCAGGCACTCCCTCATCATTCGCGCAATCTCACTAAGTTTCGTTGTCCGAAGAGCTTACGGCTGGTTTGGATAGCGGGGCTGCGTATAAAAGGCGTGCGGCACCCCGAAAAAAGTTGGCGCGGTCAAAGGGTGCCGCAGCGAGTGGAAGCTCAGTTGTCCAGCGATAAGCCAAGCGTGCCGGTGTGGCTGCCCCACGTTCGGCGCGCCCGAAAAACTATATCGGCGAAAATCGCCGAATCAAGAAAGCCCGCAGACTTTCTTGTTGTCGGCCTGGCGACGGGCTGTCACGACGGCCCACCCGAACGAGGCTACGAAAAACCGTCGTACGGTTGCCTGAGAGCCTCGGATCGTTTCGAGAGACCCCCTCGTCGACCAAGCCCGATTCTACCAGCATGGATCCGATTCGACAAGCTTGATTGCGGAAAAAAGTGCCATAACTACATAGTTTGCAAATCTTTGCGCTTTGTCGCTCCGTGTGAATAGCTCGCAGTTCGGTTATCGGGAGGCCGCGTGGAACGCGATCCTGGTGGCCGGATGTGTGTAAGTCCTTTAAGGCACTGCAGTTATGGAATAATCAGTCGTGTTCCAGCCGAGTAATCCAGGAGACTACTCGTTTCGGAGCGAGTCGACGATCCTCGCTCCCAGGGCGGATCGGACGGCTGCCCCGCCAGCCAGCAAGCCCGTTACGAGCACCAACAGGAGGGTCAGCGCGAGGGATTTCCAGGGAACCGCATCGGGCTGGCCGACAAGAGCGGGACTGATGGCAAGCAAAGCGGCCACACTGCCGCATGCCAGACCGCTTACCACGAGCGCGGCGTTCTCCCCGAGTACGAGCAGTGCAACCGCCCGTCGAGAAAAACCCGTTGCGCGGAGCAAGGCGAGTTCCTTGCGACGCTCCCAAACATTGCGTAGCAGGACCGTGCCCATCCCGGCGGTGCCCAGCAGCAAACCGAGTCCGCCCAACACCTGAAAGGTCGACAGGTAGGTGTTCTTCACCG